>CAZMYN010000033.1:0-20675 GCA_964570495.1 uncultured Acidimicrobiales bacterium
ACACCACATATGCCTGACGGCCAGAGGCCACGTCGGCACGCACGTTCTCCCACATTGCCGCCTCTTCGATCTCGCCAGCGGCCCACTTGGTCACGATCGGAGTACGGCCCGGGGGCAGCTCATCGAGGATGCTCACGTCCAGGTCGCCATAGACGGTCATGGCCGCGGTGCGAGGAATCGGTGTTGCGGTCATGACCAGCACATCGGGTTCCTTGTCGCCCTGGGCCTTGGCCTTGAGCACCGCCCGCTGCTCGACGCCGAATCGGTGCTGCTCGTCGATGACGACCATGCCGAGGTTGTAGAAGAGCACCGATTCTTGGATGAGCGCGTGAGTGCCGATGAGAATGTCGACTTCGCCCGAAGCCGTTTGGGCAAGAATGCGTTTGCGGTCAGCGGTCGGCACACCGTTGGTGAGCAGCTCGACTCGAAGCGGCCGTTCGGGAAGCAGCGTGGCGATGTTGAGGTCCTTGACGATCATCCCGTCGAGCAAGGCCTTGATACCAATGGCGTGCTGTTCGGCCAGCACTTCGGTTGGCGCCATAAGGGCTCCCTGGAACCCGCCCTCAACCCCGCTCAACAACCCATGCACAGCAACGAGGGTCTTGCCTGCACCAACATCGCCCTGCAAGAGCCGGTGCATTGGGTGCGGGCGGTGCATGTCGGCAGTGATCTCTTCAATTACTCGCTCCTGAGCACCGGTAAGCGCAAAGCCCAGCGAATCGACCAGCTGTTGAGTCAGAGTGCCGGTAGCGGCATGGTCGACGCCCACTTCGGTTTCTTGGCGCAGCCGCTGCTGACGCACGAGTTCGAGTTGAATGGCGAACAGCTCATCGAATACCAGCCGCCGCCGAGCCTCGTCGACATCGGTCATGGTCGCGGGTTCGTGAATCGCCACGGTGGCCTCGTAGCGACCAATGAACCCCTGGGCCTTCTTTACCGATGCGGGAAGCGGGTCGGCAAGCGTGCGGGGTTTGGCCCGGCGGAGCGCTTCGCTCACCCACTTGGACACTTCCCCACTGTTGATCTTGGCCTTCTCCGATTGTGGGTAGACGGGCACGATCTTGCCGGTCTGATCGCCAATGAGGTCGACGACCGGACTCGACATTTGTAACGAGCCTCGGTAGTTCTCGACTTTGCCGAACAGCACGACCGGCAGCCCTTCGTAGAGCTGTTTGGCCCGCCATGGCTGGTTGAAAAACGTCAGCCCCAAGGTTCCGCTGCCATCGGTGACCTTCACGTTGACCATGGTCCGCCGGCCGCCCAGTCGACGCGAGTCGACACGTTTGACCGTGCCCACGACCATGCCTTCCTGGCCTTCGCGCAGGTCGCTGATCGCTGCTTGGCGTGATCGGTCGATGTAGCGAAGCGGGTAGTAGCGCAGCAGGTCGAGCACGCTACGGACATCGACCTTGGCAAGTGCTTCGGCCCGTTTGGGCCCAACCCCGTTCAGCGCGTTCACCTGCAGCGAGTCGAGGTCGCGCAGCGTCAGCGGCGGCTTGACTGATGCTGGTGATTGGTCGGTGGGGCTTTCGGTGGTCACTCCACGCCGATAATAAACGGGTAGAGCGGCTGACCTCCCGTATGCACCTCGACCTCGAGATCGGGATGCGACATTTCGATCCGGGCCACCACGAGTTCTGCCTCGGTTTCGTCTGAGTCTTCGCCGACGACCAGCGTGCAAATTTCGTGATCGCTCGTAGCCAGCGAGTTAACAACGGCCGCGGCGGCCGCGACCGCGTCACCTTCGGCGGCGACGATCTTGCCTTGCGCCAAGCCAAGCCAATCGCCTTCGTCGATATCCAAGCCTTCCGCACTCGTTTTGCGAACAGCGCACGTGACTTCGCCTTGGACAAGATGGTCGAGGGCTTCGTTCATCGCTGCGACGTTGGCTTCGATGTCGGCTTGGGGGTCGTAGGAAACCAACGCGGTCATGCCGCCAACAACGCTGCGGGTAGGAACGACGGCGACGGGCTTGGACGCCTCGGCGTTGACCTGTTCGGCGACCGGAATGATGTTCTTGTTGTTCGGCAACAGCACGACCCCGTCGGCGGGAAGGGCTTCGACTGCGGCGAGGAGTTCGGCCATCGAGGGGTTCATTGTCTGCCCGCCGGTCACGACGTGCTGCACGCCGAGCGACGTGAAGATTTCGCCGACACCCTCGCCCACCGAAACGGCGACCACGGCGGTCGTGCATGGTTCGGTCTTGGTGATGGCGGCCTCGGCTGCGGCCTGTTTCACCCAGTCCTGCTCTTCCACTTCTTCGAGCAGGTCGGTCACGCGAATCTTGTGCGGACGGCCGACGTCGATCCCGCATTCGATCGCGGCACCGATGTCGTCGGTGTGTACGTGACAGTTCCAGATGCCATCGCCACCAACGACGACGATCGAGTCGCCAATGTCGCCCCACGCCGACTTGAAACCGTCGATCGAGTCGTCGGGAGCATCGAGCAAGAACATGACTTCGTAGCGCAGGTCGGCGAGCGAAGTGTCGTGGTCGTCTGGCCGTTCGAGGTCGGCCATTGCGGGGATCATTGCGCCGTCGGGCATGACGGGAGCGGGGATGTCTCGTCCGTCGAGCACCTGCAACGCCGCCTCAAAGAACAACAGCAGCCCCGTTCCGCCCGAGTCGACGACGCCAGCTTCGCCAAGAACTGGTAGCAGGTCGGGGGTCTTTGCCAGCGCGACGGCCGCACCTTCGCGAGCAGCGGCGAACGTTCCAATCAAATCGGAGTGATCCGCTGCGCCGCCAGCTTCGGCGGCTTCTCGCACAACGGTCAAGATGGTGCCCTCGACAGGGTTGCCAACAGCTCCGTATGCAGCTTCGGCCGCTGCGGTCAGCGCCGCGGAAATCGTTGCTGCGTCGGCGGGTTCGTGCTCGGCGATTCCGGCCGAGAGTCCACGCAGGATCTGGCTCATGATTACGCCCGAATTGCCGCGAGCTCCCATGAGCGATCCGTGCGATACGGCTTTGCACACGTCGGCCATAGCCGCGCCCGGCTCCGGCAGATCAGCTACGACGGATTCGAGGGTGAGCGACATGTTGGTGCCCGTGTCGCCATCGGGCACGGGATACACATTCAGGGCGTTAATGATGGCCTTGTGCTCGACCAAAGCGTCTCGAAACGCGACGACGATCGCGCGAAACATGTCAGCGGTAAGGGCGGTACTCACAACCGCTAGAGATTACCGCTGAGTAGTCGACTGGTCACATCGAGCGCGATTTCCGTTCTTCGAAGTCTGATGATCACTGAGCGAGCAAAATCCTTCGAAGAAGCATTCACGCGAGCGCCGGACGCGACCGCGGCGAAACAGCGTCTCAGTCTGGGAGGAGCTCGGGGGTTTCCATGTCGGCTTCGGAGCCGAGGCGAACCGTGGTTGCCAAGCCTTTGGCGTCGAGTTCAAACAAGATCCGTTGTCCCTGACGAAGCATGCGAAACACCGAGCCAGCCAGCGCATCTTGCGCGAGGTCGTACTCGGCGAACTCAATATCGTCCATGACGACACCGTCGCCGGTTGCTGGATCGTATGACTGAACAACTCCCTGCATAGGAACAACCTTAGCGGCCGAACATGGAGGCGAACACCGCCTCCGGCGCAGAGCCTGCGTGGCAAATGAACGACCCCGAAGTCAACTCACATACGTGCGGCGATACCGAGGGCTTCGTAGTTCTTCTCGACGAAGGTCGCCTGGAATAGGGAGCGGAGCTTGGCTGCGGCTTCGTCGTATACCTCGGGGTCGTCCCAGGTGTTGCGTGGGTTCAAGATGTTTGCATCGACCCCGTCGACAGCGACCGGGATCTTCAATCCGAGCTGTTCTTGGACAACGACCTCAGCCCCATCGAGTTCGCCGTTAAGCGCTGCATTGAGCAACGTTCGGGTGACCTTGAGCGACATGCGCTCGCCCTTGCCGTAGGAGCCACCCGACCAACCGGTGTTCAACAAGATGCAGCGGGTCTTGTGTTCCTTCATCCGTGAAGCGAGGAGCTCGGCGTACACCGCAGGTTTCTGGCTCATGAACGGGTCACCGAAGCACGCCGAGAACGCCGCTTGCGGTTCGGTGATTCCGACCTCGGTGCCCGCAAGCTTCGAGGTGAAGCCCATGACGAAGTGGTACATGACCTCGTCGGCGTCGAGGATCGACACTGGTGGCAGCACGCCGAAGGCGTCGGCGGTGAGCAGGACGATCGTCTCGGGATGCGGACCCTTGGCTCCTTCGGCGACCCCTGGGTTGCAGGTGAGCGGGTAGGCAAAGCGGGTGTTCTCGGTAAGCGATCCGTCAGTGAGGTCGAATTCGTCAGGGTGGGTGTCCTCGAGTGCCTTGCCAATAAGCGGAGGCACGTTCTCGATGAGCGTTCCCTTCATCGACATTGCCGCAGCGATGACCGGCTCGGCGTTCTTGTTGAGGTCGATGAGCTTCGCGTAACAGCCATCTTCGAAGTTCGAGACGCCAGCATCGGACCAGACATGCTCGTCGTCGCCGATGAGCAAGCGGTCGGGGTCGGCCGACAGCGTGGTCTTGCCGGTGCCCGAGAGGCCAAAGAGAATCGCCGAGTCTCCATCGGCGCCAACGTTTGCCGAGCAGTGCATCGTGAGTTGGCCAGCAGCGGGCAGCTTGTAGTTCATGACGGTGAACATCGTCTTCTTGTTGACGCCGCAGTAGTCGGCGCGGCCAATGACAAGCGCAACTCGGTTGGCAATGTCCATGATGACGCCGCGATCCGAGTTGGTTCCGTCGCGTACGGGGTCAGCGCGAAACGATGGCACGTTGATGATCGTCCAACCCGCGTCGAAACGGTCGCTGTCGTCGCGAACGTTCTTCGGGAACATGATGTTGCAGAAGTACGCGTGCGTGGCGTACTCGCCCACGAATCGGTACGGCTCGGAGTAGTCGGGGTCCCAACCGCAAAAGACGTCGGCGACGTACAGCGTCGACTCGCGTTCGTTGAGGTGCTCGATGACACGTGGGAGCAGCGCGTCGAACTTGTCGGGGTCGAATTGGGCAAAGCCCGGCTTCCACCAGACGGTGTCGACGACCCCGTCGCGTGCAACGGCGAACGTGTCGTTTACGGGGCGACCCGTACAGGTCGGGTCGGTGTAATAGACGAGCGGACCATCTACCCCGAGGGCGGTCGGAAACGCTTTTTGCTGATCGTCGCCCCCGTCGAGCGTGACCCGACCGCGGTCGTTGGCGATCGCTGCGTGAAAGAGCTCGTCTTGGCTCAGTCCGATCTGAAGGTTCGGTGTCGTGATTCCGAATTGAGTTTGTAGTTGCGCCGCAACGTCCATTGGTCCTCCCGAACCTTGTGAAGCGAGGTTGTCCGCCTCGGGTTTCCCCACCATGGTCATCGGCGGGGATTTCCTCCTCCTTTCGTACCAAACTGCCCTCATCCTGAAAAGAGATTAAAACAAATACTGTCATCTCTTTTTGTGATATCGCTTGAAATATCGCAGGAAAATTTGTGCGGACCTCTCTCACTGCTGTGAAGCGATATATGTCAGACTTGTCTCGTGTAGAGCTTCCGGGCCCAGCCATTGGCGGTTGGCGGTTCGAACTAGTTCCTTTGCATCCGTTGAGTAAGGGCATGGCGAATGAGAGGAGATGACACTCGTGGCTACATCAGACCTACGTGAGGATGACTGGTCGCTCCAAGCCGATCCTCTCGAGGCCCGGTTCGCAGCCGGAGATGACTGGTCGCTCAAAGCGGCCTACGACCGGTTCTCACCGCTCGTCTACTCGATTTGTCGGCGCTCGGTCAACGAGGCTGCTGCGGCGGACATCACCCAAGAAGTGTTCATCGCGGCGTGGCGAAACCGGTCGCGCTATGACCCAAACCGAGGCGGCCTTGCGCCCTGGCTCACGGGAATCACTCGCAACAAAGTGACCGACCACTTTCGAGCCGTCGGCCGTGAGGACCGTCGTGTCGAAAAGGTCAAGAACACTCCACAACCCGAGCAACTGTCAGAACAACAACTCGAAGAGATCGCACTTCGTATGCTGCTCGTCGACGCCATAGAAGAACTCCCCGAACGGGCCCGCGACGTCATTTCGATGGCCTTCTTCAACGACTTAACCCACGTCGAGATTGCTGCTCGCACGGGAATTCCCTTGGGAACCGTCAAGAGCGACATCCGGCGAGGCCTGATTCAACTGCGCCACGGACTGGGGTACAACCATGGCTGATCCAGAACTCCAGGAATGGAGCACGCTCGCTCGCTCGATTACCCCACAAGACCGAGAGCGACATACGCCCGGCCCCTACGTGTGGAACAACGTCGAGGCCATCGTTGCCGAAGACGCAGGGGTCGAGCCGCCACTCGAAGAACAGCCTCCGCCCCCTGACGAGACGACCAAGGGTCTCGGATTGACCTACGCTTCCCCGCCCGCCAATGACGTCGTGCCACCCGAGAACATCATCGATGCCTCGGCTCCCCGGGAAACCTTCGCGCCAGCGGCTAGACGTCAAAAGCGGAGACATCTCATCCTCGCCAGTGCCGCGTCGCTACTGGCCATCGTGCTCGTGGTTTCGCTGATCACTCGAGATTCACCCGATCCCATCGAGACCTACGTCGCCGACGTAACCAACAACGAGTTGGCTGAGCCCTTCGATGGCAGCGCCGTTGCGACCATCGAGCTCGACGACGACCCACGCCTCGAGGTCGACTTCGACGGCACCTTGCCAAGCGACGAGCCCCTAGAACTGTGGCTCCTATCTACCGATGACTCGGGCGAAGTTCTCGATGCCCGATCACTCGGACCGGTTCAAAGCAACGCCACTGCATGGAGCGGAGACTGGCCCACCGGCCTCGACCTCAACGAGTTCTCTATCGTCAACCTTTCCATCGAACCCGACGACGGCGACCCCACCCACAGCGGCCGCTCGATCCTCCAGGGCGAGTTGACCCAGTCCTAAGTCCGCGTTCTCGTGAGGATTACGCACGCCTGCCGTGCCCCATCGTCACGAGATCGTCGTTGCAATCGCGTCGAAGAGCAGCGCTCGAATGGCTAGGCCCATGACGAAGAGTCCACCCAGGCCATAGAGCAGGTAGCGATATTCGCTGAGGTGTCGGTAGCCAATGATCAGCCCGACGCCGACGAAGGTCAAGAACCCGTAGAACATGTGGTTCTGATCAGCGTTCACGTCGGTGAAGCCAACCAGAACTCCTCCCATCGCAACCTGGACAGCAATGATGAAGTGAACGCCATGGCTCACTATCCACAGCAGCCGGTGACGAAGGGGCTCAACCCAGTGCGCGGCCGTAGCCCAGAGGCCGACGGCACCCATCGCAAAGATGACGACCCAGCCGAGAATCTCGTGGAGTGTTCGAACAACCGACACGCCGACTACGCGATCGCTTCGGACTCTCGCAACGCGGCGATCTGATCGTCGGAGAAACCCCAGCGCAAAAGGACCTCGTTGGTGTTTTGCCCAGCGTGCGCGGGTGGTGTGGGTACAGCGGACTCGGTGCGGCTAAAGCGTGGGGCTGGCGCTGGTTGATCGACGCCGGCCACGTTGACGAAGGTGCCGCGTTCCACGTTGTGAGGATGCGTCATTGCTTCGCTCGGTTCGAGGACCGGCGCATAACAGGCATCGGACCCGTCGAAGATTTCGTCCCATTCGGCGCGTGTCTTTGAGGCCACCCGGTCGGCAATGATGGCCTTAGCCTCGGGCCAGCGCCGAGAATCGTGTTGGGGTGGCAGTGTCTCCGGATCGAGTTCAAGGCGTTGCAAGAGCTCGTCGTAGAACTGCGGTTCGATGCTACCGATGCTCACGAACTTGTCGTCGGAGGTTCGATAGACCTCGTAGAAGTGCGCTCCGGTATCGAGCATGTTCGCTCCGCGACCGCCACCCCACAGCCCCATTGCCGACATGCCGTACATCATCGATGCCAGCAGCGCCGCGCCGTCGACCATCGCAGCGTCAACGACCTGACCCTCGCCGGACTTCGCTGTCTCCACTAGGGCGCCGAGCACACCAACAGCGAGCAGCATTCCGCCGCCGCCAAAGTCGCCGACCAGGTTGATCGGCGGAACAGGCGCATCGCCTGCGCGCCCGATCATCGAGAGCGTGCCCGATAGCGCGATGTAGTTGATGTCGTGCCCGGCGCGAGCAGCCATGGGCCCGTCTTGACCCCATCCGGTCATGCGGCCGAACACGAGCTTGGGGTTACGGGCCAAGCAAACGTCAGGCCCCAACCCCAATCGCTCACAAACGCCGGGGCGGAAGCCCTCGAGCAGAACGTCGGCACCGTCGATCAGCGTCAGCGCCGTCTCCAGCCCGGCCGGGTTCTTTAGATCGATCGCCACCGACTGACGATTGCGATTCAACACATCGGCGGGTGGCGCGTCAGGGTTTGCGCCCCGCGCTGCGGAGGCTCGATCGACCTTGATGACGTCGGCACCCATGTCGGCGAGCATCATCGCTGCAAAGGGGGCCGGACCAAGACCCGCGAGCTCGACGACTTTGATTCCAGTGAGCGGTCCTGCCATCTGTTCCTATGCCCCTCCGGCTCTAGCCGCATGTGCGGTCACGAGCGACACGATCTGGGGCCATTCGGTTATTGGAATGTCGTGGCCCATTCCCTCGATCTCCACATATTGGGCGTTGGGTATGACATCGGCGGTTCGCTGCCCGCCCGACGGCGTGATCAGCGTGTCGGCATCACCGTGAATGACCAGCGTGGGAACGTCGAGCGCCGACAAGGCTTCCTCTCGATTTCCGCTCGCCGTGATCGCTGCGTACTGGCGAGCGCCACCGCCCCGAGGTTGGCCGCGATCCCAACATGCCCCGCGGAACTCGCTGTACTCCTCTTCGGACCAGGTATCGGCGGTACCCCAGATCTTCTTGCCCGCGATCGCGGTGGCGATGAACTCGTCGCGGGTGGTCGGCTCGGGTCCCATCAAGGCAGCGAACGCTTCGTCTGTCGGGGCGCCGAAGTCCTTGTTACCTGTTCGCGAGGCATAGGAAGTCATCGACGCGACCACCTCGGGATGATCAATAGCCAGCGTTTGGACGATCATTCCACCCATGGAGATTCCCATGACGTGGGCCCGTTCGAAACCGAAGTGCGCTAAGACCTCGACACAGTCATCGGCCATATCCGAGAGCGTGTAGTCAGGCCCGTCGGTGAAGATCGTCGACAGCCCGACGTCACGATTGTCGAAGCGGATTACAAAGAAGCCGCGGTCGACAAAGGCAAGGCAAAAGTCCTCGGGCCACGACAACAGCTGAGACGTCAGCCCATTCACCAACAGCAACGGCGGGTCATCGGGGTTGCCGAACGACTCCGCGTATAGCTGTCGACCTTCGGCTTCTACATATGGCACGGCGAACCCCTCGGTGGTGTGCAGGTTCGAAGCTACATGCGCCCGAGAAGGTCGGCCTTCTTCGCCTCGAATTCGGCGTCGGTGAGCACACCTTGTTGGCGTAGGTCGTCGAGTTGGGCGATCTGGTCGGGAATGCTGCGCGTTGGCGATCCGCCGGAACTCGCCCGGCCCATTCGGTCGAGTCGCCGATGCTCGAAACGTTCCTTCTGGGTATAGATCTCGGCCTGAACCTTGTTGGGCTTGCGGACGTTCGTGAACGTCTGGCGACCGCCCTCGCCCGCGCTCTCAATTCCGAGGTTGCCCGAACCGGCAATGCGCTCGAAGGCGCTCTGTTCAAAGAACACGGTGTTGATGCGGTCGAGGGGGATCTCGATCGCTTGTTTGGCCAGGACTCCCTTGCGTGAGATGACCCGTTCGGTCGTGACCACAAACTCGGTCGTCACCCACTTGGCGTAGCGAATCGCGAAGAGACCGAGCGTGCCCAACAAGATGATGCCCGCAATGACACGACCCATCAGCCACAACGTGCCGTCACCGCTATTGATCAGCATTGCCAAGCCACCAATCAACACCACTGCGAGCAGCGCGCTGATCGGCACGAGAGTCCACCAATGGGGGTGCATGTCGACAACTACTTCTTCGTCGTCGCTTAAGAGGTCTTGAGAGAAGCCCATTAGCGCGATGGTAGCCCGTGTCAAAGTGTCACAGCTCATCGCTAGTGTCATGTCGTGCACGACGTGGCCCCCGCTCAGATTCTGGCTGGTCTCAACGACGAACAACGCGCTGCTGTTGCGAGCGAGGCCAAGCTGCTCGTGATTCGCGCTGGTGCAGGCTCAGGCAAGACAAGGGTTCTGACACGTCGTATTGCCCACGGGGCAGCTACCGACGCTCTCGACCCGCGCCGCGTCCTCGCTCTCACGTTTACCCGTAAGGCCGCTGGAGAGCTTAACCATCGACTCCGCCAGCTCGGTCTTCGCGAGTCAGCAGCAGCCGGCACGTTCCACGCGATTGCGCTGGCCCAGTTGCGTCAGCGTTGGAGCGAGCGGGGCGAGACACCACCCACGCTGCTCGACCGCAAGATCGGTTTCGTTGCTCGCCTCGTCCCGCGCGTCAACGACCGGACAACACCACTCGACCTCGTGTCCGAGATTGAATGGGCCAAGGCCCGACGCATCCTTCCCGACAAGTACCCAGCCGCGGCGATAGCCCATGACCGCAAGCCTCCTATGGAGCCCGAGCGGGTGGCGCGCATCTATGAGGACTACGAGGAGACAAAGGCCAAGCGCAACCTGATCGACTTCGACGACATTTTGATCCTGTGCGGGCGCATGCTTCAACGCGACCCGAACGCCGCCGAAGCCTTCCGCTGGTCATTTCGCCACCTCTTCGTCGACGAATTCCAAGACGTGAACCCCCTGCAGTTCGCGTTGCTCAAAGTCTTTGCCGGACCCGAACCGCACCTGTGCGTTGTCGGCGATTCCCGCCAAGCGATCTACGCCTGGAACGGTGCCGACAGCGGGTACCTCGACAAGTTCGCCGACCACTTCCCCGGTGCCGAAGCTGTGTCACTGCGCCAGAACTATCGCTCGACCCCGGAGATTTTGCGCTGTGCGTCCGCGGTCCTTCCAACCCACGATTCTCTGACCCCGACGCTCGCGAGTGGCCCAGCACCAACAATCGACTCCCACAGCGATGACAAGGCCGAAGCAAAGGCCGTTGCCCGCATGCTGCGCAACGCCCACAGCCAACGAACTCGCTGGCGTGACATGGCGGTGCTTGTACGAACCAACGCACAGGTGGCACTGCTCGCGAACGCGCTGGCCGAAGCCGACGTCCCGGTCTCGGCTCGCGGTGAAGGCAAACTCATTGAACGGCCCGAGGTCCTCGATGCGGTCGATCAGATGCTTCGCCACGGCCAGCCGTTGTCCGTTTCGCTCGACGATCTTGCGACGCGCATTGCCGAAGCAGATCTCGATGAGGCCGACGCACCCACCGAGGACCCCGGTGACAGCGGTCCCGAAGCAAGCGACGATACCGAAGACCGGCTCGAGGCAGGGTCCCAGCGCCAGCAATTGCTCGAAGCGTTCATTCGCCTGGGCCGCGACCACTTGGCGGTCGACGCAAACGCGACCATCGCGTCGTTCGTCGATGCGCTGAAGGCCGGCACCAACGAGTTCGCAACTGCGGGCGGCGATCGTGTCGACGTGACCACGTTCCATCAGGCCAAGGGCCTCGAATGGGACGTCGTGCATGTTGCCGGGATGGAACGAGGCCTCTCACCCATCGGCCATGCCAAGACCCCCGACGCGCTCGCCGAAGAACATCGCCTTATCTATGTGGCCCTCACCCGAGCCAAACGCAAGCTTCACTTGCATTGGGCCGAAGAGCGCCGCTTCGGCGACCGGGTGTCGAACCGCAAGCCGTCGCCGATGCTCGAGGACATCGCTGCGGCTGCACGGGGCACCGATCCCCGCTCGGCCCGGTCGCGCAGCGCCAAGAACGCAGCCGCGGTGCGCCGCGACTTCTCGGCGCGAAACGGCGGACCTCGCTTCAAGGCGAAGGCCGACGAGTCCGATCCGGTCTTTCAAGCGCTCAAGAAGTGGCGCCTGTCGATATCGAAGGCCAACGATGTGCCCGCCTATGTGGTGTTCAACGACAAGACGCTTCACGCAATCGCCAACGACCGACCAACGAACAAGTCGTCGTTGCTTGCGGTCTCTGGGGTCGGGCCCGCCAAGGCCGAACGATACGGCGAGGACGTCCTGCGTCTGGTTGCCGAAGGAGCCGAGTAGACAGTGACCGCACCTGTCGAGTTGAACGCGATCACCCTTCGGGTCACCGATATGGCCGCGTCAATCACGTTCTACGACGCGCTCGGCCTCGATTTAATCGTCGAATACGGCGGACCCGATTCACCGTTCACGACGCTTCGCTTCGCCGACAATTTCATCAACCTGACCGCGGCCGAAGGACCACCCGAAACGGGCTGGGGCCGCGTCATCTTTCACGTGACAGACCCCGACGGGGTGTGCGAAGCAATTCACAGCGCTGGATACGAACCGTCAACGGAGCCCGCGGATGCACCGTGGGGCGAGCGGTACTTTCATGTGTCGGACCCCGACGGCCACGAACTGAGCTTTGCCCGGAGGTTGTAACCCGCGGGAGAGCTCAGCCGCCGAGCATCGACGAGGCGCTAGCCGAGGAATTGCGACCGCGGGAAAGGTCAGCCGAAGACGGAGCGCAGTAGCGCAGCCTGTTCTTGAGCGTGAATGCTCGCCGAACCGGTGGAAGGGCTGCCGGACTCGGGTCGTGACGCACGCTTGATCTCATGGGTGTCACCGTGTCGTTCGTACAGCCGGCCCTTCACAAAGTTCCATGCGCCCATGTTTTCGGGTTCTTCCTGGAGCCAGATGATCCGCTTCGCATTTGGGTGAGCGGCGACCACTTCGGCGACCTGTTCGGCCGGCCACGGGTAGAGCTGCTCCACCCGGGTGATGAGCGATTTTGCCCCGGTGGTGTCGCGGTACTTGAAGGCTTCGACTGCCACCTTGCCCGTTGCGAAGACCAAATCCTGGACCTCGGCGGCGGGTGGCGGACGCGGGTCCTCGAGCGTTTCGGTGAAGCCACCGTCGGTCAGTGAGCTGACCGGCGAGCGTGTCGTCTTGGCTCGCAACAGCGACTTTGGCGTGAAGATCACCAGTGGCTTGCGAACATCTCGGTGCATCTGGCGGCGCAGCAAATGGAAGTACTGCCCTGCCGTGGTCACGTTGGCGATCTGAACGTTGTCCTCTGCAGCGAGCAGCAGGAACCGTTCGACGCGGGCCGATGAATGCTCCGGGCCTTGGCCTTCATAGCCGTGTGGCAGCAACATCACGAGGCCCGATGTCTGGTCCCATTTGTCGTCTGCAGCCATGATGAACTGGTCGATCACGATCTGTGCGCCGTTGATGAAGTCGCCGAACTGCGCTTCCCAAAGGGTGAGGACGTCGGGGCGTTCGACCGAGTAGCCGTATTCGAAGCCGAGGGCTGCGTATTCGGAGAGCAACGAGTCGTAGATCCAGAAGGTCGAATCGTTGGCGGCGTTGCTGACAGGAACGATTTGGTCAGCGTTGGTGTAGTCGATCAGCGCGTGGTGGCGATGCGAGAACGTGCCGCGACGCGAGTCCTGCCCAGAGAGCCGCACCGAGGTTCCCTCGTGGAGCAACGACGCGAATGCGAACAACTCGCCAAGAGCCCAATCAACCTCGCCAGCGTTGAACATCTCGGTGCGCGCTGCGAATTGGGCAGCGAGCTTTGGGTGGACGTGGAAGTCCTCGGGGAGATCGGAGATCTTTGCGTAAATCTCGTCGAGCACCGTCTTGTCGACAGCGGTGTCTGCGGGCGGCAAGACACCAACAGGTGCTGGCGGCTCCGCGGCAAGAACGTTCGGATCTCGCTCGACCGAGCGCGTGTCGTTCAGAGCTTCTTGGAGCCGTTCGCGGAAGTCATCGAGCGCTTGCTCGGCCTCTTCGACCGTGAGATCGCCGCGCTTGATCAGCGACTCGGTATAGAGCATGCGAACCGAGCGACGTTCGTTGATGGCCTTGTACATCAGCGGCTGGGTGTAGCTCGGGTCGTCGCCCTCGTTGTGTCCATGACGGCGATAGCCAATCATGTCGATGACGACGTCTTTGTTGAACTTTTGTCGGTAGGCAAATGCCAGCTCGGCCACCCGGACGCAGGCCTCGGGGTCGTCGGCGTTCACGTGGAAGATCGGTGCCTGGATCAGCTTTGCGACGTCGGTTGAGTACTCGCTCGACCGTGCAGCGTGCGGCGCCGTGGTGAAGCCCAGCTGGTTGTTGATGATGAGGTGGATCGTGCCACCCACCCGGTAACCGCTGATCTGGGAGAGGTTTAGCGTCTCGGTCACAACACCCTGACCAGCAAACGCTGCGTCGCCATGAATGAGCAGCGGCAGGATTGGATACTCGCGGCCCTTCTGCCATTCGGTTGCGTCCATCTTGGCTCGGGACATGCCCATCACGACCGGGTCGACCGCCTCGAGGTGCGAGGGGTTCGCGGCCAGGCTGACCGGAATTGGATTGCCTGCTGGGGAGGTAAAGGTGCCGGTTTGGCCGAGGTGGTACTTGACGTCGCCCGACCCCTGAACAGCATCGGCGGAGATCGCGCCCTCGAACTCTTCGAAGAGTTGGCTGTAGTCCTTGCCGACGATGTTGACCAGCACGTTCAAACGCCCGCGGTGGGCCATTCCAATAACCGCATCGGACATGCCGTTGTCAGCCGCCGAGGACAACAACTGGTCAAGGACCGGGATCGTGCTCTCGGCTCCTTCGATTCCGAATCTCTTCTGACCGATGTACTTCGTCCCGAGGAACTTCTCCAACGCTTCAGCAGCGTTGAGCCGCCCGAGGATATGGCGCTGAGATTCCTTGGAGACCTCGTAGGAAGCGCCCTCGACCTGTTCTTGAATCCAGGCCTTCTCGTCGGGGTTGGCCATGTGCATGTACTCGACACCGACCGTGCGAGCGTAGGCATCGCGCATAATCCCGAGGATGTCGGCCAACTTCATGCGGCTTCGACCGGCGCTGGCCTGGGGGCCGAGCAATTCCTCGACGCTGAACTCGCGTTCAAGGTCCCAGATCGTCAGGCCGTAGGTCGCTGGGTCGAGTTCGGGGTGCATGCCGCGATCCATCAGCCCGAGAGGGTCGAGGTTCGCGATGAGGTGACCGCGCACTCGATGCGCGTTCACGAGCTTGTTGACCTTGACCTGCCGCTCGACGAGCGACTCGGCATCGTCGACGGGATTCACATCGCGACGCCATTTGACCGCGTCGTATGGCACGTCCATCGAGTCGAGGAGATCGTCGTAGAAATCGTGTTCGCCGACGAGCAACTCGTTCAGGCGACGCAGGAACATTCCGCTCTCCGCGCCCTGGATGATGCGGTGATCGTAGGTGGACGTGATGGTCACGACCTTCGAGACGCCGATCTCGGCGAGCTTGGCTGGATCGGCGGCCAAGAAGGCAGTCGGGTAGTTGATCGACCCGAGACCAACGATCACGCCCTGACCGGTCATCAGGCGCGGTACGGACTGCACGGTGCCGATGCCGCCAGGGTTGGTGAGGCTGACGGTGATCCCGGAGAAATCGTCGATCGTCAGCTTTCCGTTGCGAGCTCGCCGCACGAGATCGTCGTAGACGTCGACGAAGCCAGCAAAGTCCAACAGGTCTGCGTCTTTGATGGCCGGCACCAGGAGCGTCCGGCTGCCATCGGTCTTCTCGACGTCGATCGCAATGCCAAGACCCACCCGGTCGCGACGAACAATAAGGGGCTTGCCCTCGGCGTCCTCGGCGTATCCGTTGTTCATGGCGGGCATGAAGTCGGCGATTGTTCGCACGACCGCATAACCAATGATGTGCGTGAAGCTGATCTTGCCGCCGCGGGTTCGACCCAGATGACCGTTGACGATCTTGCGGTTGACCTCGAGCAGGCGCGCCGGAACATCTCGAAAGCTCGTAGCGGTCGGAACCTCGAGGCTCTTCTCCATGTTCTGGACAATTCGCGCTGCAACCCCACGGATGGGCTCGGCGCCCTCGGGCAATTCGGGAGCGGCGGGCGCGGCCTTGGCGGGCGTCGGCGAAGAAGTCGGTGCCGACCCGTTTGTTGGAGCAGCCGCCGGCGGCGGTGGCGGCACGAGAGTCGGAGCTGCTTGGGCGGCAGCTTCTTGGACCGCGTGGGCTGCGGTATTTACGATCGGGGTGCTGGCATGGCCTGAGCCTGGTCGGTAGCCGACGAAGAATTCCCGCCAGCTCTCCGAGACGCTCTCGGGGTTATCGAGGTAGTCCCGGTACATCTCATCGACGATCCATGCATTGGCGCCGAGGTCGGCGCGATTTGAGGCAGTCACGTGGCCAATCCTAGGCCACTGGGCTCGGCTCCATTGACCGTCGAACGTGGGATTCTGCGTCGAGGTAGCTAATTCAACGCCGCTAGATTCATGTCCATGCGAATCGCTAGCTGGAACGTCAACTCATTGAACGTTCGCCTCGACCGAGTGACCGAGTGGATCGAGCTTCTGGGACCCGATGTTCTGTGCCTGCAAGAGACAAAGATGGCCGACGAGGACTTCCCCCATGACGTCTTTGACGAGCTGGGTTACGAGAGCGCCCATCACGGCCAAGGCCAGTGGAACGGGGTCGCGATTCTTAGCCGGGTCGGGCTCAAAGACGTCCGGGCCGATTTTGCCGACGGCCGAGATGAACCCGACCCTGACGCACGGATCCTGTGGGCCACGTGCGGGGGTGTTCGGGTCGCCAGTTGCTACGTGCCGAACGGTCGATCGCTCGATGACGAGCACTACGCCTACAAGTTGGATTGGCTCGACCGCCTGCACACGGACCTAACCATGAACACCTCGCCCAGCGATTCGATCTGCGTCGTCGGTGACTTCAACGTCGCCCCCGATGACCGAGACGTGTACGACCCAAAGGTGCTTGAGGGGGCAACCCATGGGTCCCCTGCCGAGCGTGAAAAGTTGGCGGCGCTTGAATCCTTCGGCTTGACCGACGTGTTCCGTCAACACCACGACGGTGACGTGCTCTATTCATGGTGGGACTATCGAGCGGGCAACTTTCACAAACGGCTTGGGCTGCGCATCGATCTCATCTTTGGATCAGCTCCGATCCAGAAGCGCACACGGCGAGTCTTTATCGACCGCAATGCAAGAAAAGGCAAACTGCCGAGCGATCACGCCCCAGTCGTCGTCGACCTGGATTAGCCTTTGACGATCCATGGTTAACCACTCGACATTGCTCCTCGCCGCCGAAGGCGAACTGACACGCACCATCGCCATCATTTTGTTCTTGGGTGTGGGCGGCCAATGGCTCGCGAGTCGCCTGCGCATTCCAGGCGTTTTGTTGCTGCTTGTTTCGGGCATTCTCGTCGGCCCGGTTTTCGACATCATTCGCCCCGAAGAACAGATCGGGAGCACCGTTCTCTTTCCGGTCGTTTCGCTCGCTGTTGGCTTGCTCCTTTATGAGGGCGGACTTGGACTCAAGATCGATCGACTGACCGCGGGACGCTCAGCGGTCCTTCGCCTGGTCACGGTCGGAGCGCTCGTCACGTGGTTGGTTGGCTGGGCGGCTACGGCCTGGCTGTTCGATGTGAGCACGTCGGCAGCTGCACTTATCGGCGCGATCCTCGTGGTCTCTGGGCCCACCGTCGTCATTCCGTTGCTTCACCTCGCACGCCCGAGGGAACCCTCCGGTGGAATCTTGCGCTGGGAAGGAATCATCATCGATCCCGTCGGCGCAACGCTGGCGATCGTCGTTCTCGACGCGACGCTCGAGGACAAAGGCCCAGCCGCTGCTGCGCTGCAGATCGGCATCACCCTCGGAGCGGGCGCAGTCGCGGGCGTCATCGTTGCGCTCATTGCCATGTTGGTGCTGCACAAACATTGGATTCCCGACCAATTCGTGAACCCCGCAATGATCGCTGCCGCGGTCGTCGCTTTTGCTGCCGCCGACCAAATCCGACCCGAAGCCGGCCTGATGGCCACGACCATGCTCGGTCTGGTGCTCGCGAATCAGCACCTTGTGTCGAGCCACCAGCTCACCGCGTTCAGCGAAGACGTCGGCCACCTCATACTCGGGACGCTGTTCATTGTCTTGGGAGCACTGGTCGACCTCGACGACCTACAAAAGGTCTTTCCCGAAGCGCTCGTCCTTATTGCGATCCTCGTGGTCGTCGCTCGACCATTGTCGGTTTGGATATCGACGGTTGGATCGGGGCTCCAGAGAAACGACAAGTTATTCCTGATGTGGATGGCGCCGCGAGGCATCGTCGCCGCGTCCGTAGCCACCGTGTTTTCACAGACGCTCGCCGAAGAGGGCGAGGCCGTTCCTGAGCTCGTGCCGATCGTGTTCGCCACTGTCATCGTGACCGTTGCGCTCTACGGCCTCACCGCAACGGCCGTTGCAAAGCGCACCCGCGTCGCCAAGACCCAACCCACCGGCATTGCGCTCGTGTCGAACAGCCGCTTCGCCGTCGACCTTGCCGACATGCTCGCTGCACAGGAAGTCCCGGTCCTGGTCGTGTCGACGTCGGCGACAATCCAACGAGCGGCCTTCAACCGAGGGCTATTGGCCTACGATCGCCCGCTCGACAGCCACGACTTCGATCTGACGCTCGATGGTGTTGGAATCAAACATGCAATTCTGCTCACCGACGACGAGAACTTCGCGTCGCACGCCTCGTCTCATCTGGCTGAACATCTCGGTCGCGCCAACCTCTACCAGGTGCCGCCCGACGACGCCGACGATGAATTCGAACTCCGCGTGCGACCAGCGTTTGGCGATCTGACCTACTCGCGATTGTCCGCGGGGGCACGCACGGGTGGCTTTCACACCCTGAAGGTAAAGGATCTGCGCGCCGCCGATACACCGTTGTTCGTGATCAACGACGACGAAACCTGCGCGCTGATCAGCGGGGCTCCACCCGAGGATGCAACCGTCATTGCCGTCACGCCCGACCTGAGCCAAAGTCGCCGCGAGACTGACCAAGTCACGACCTAGCGCAGCTGGCCATCTCGCTGGCACCAACATGGGTACTTCTTCACGCTTTGGCTACGAAGACCGGTTGAACAAACACGCCCCGCGCGAATAGGGCCCGGAAAGCAAAAGATTCCTTGCCCCGGATTTTACCAATCGCGATTGGGGTGCACAGACTGCGGCTTGGGCGGTGCCTTGAAAGGGGTTTTCCATGGCCAAAATCAGTTCAAACATGCGCGCTATCGTCGCTATCTTCAGCGCGATCGCAGTGTTCATCGTCGTCGCGGCTACAGCCGCGTGGGCAATAGAGAGCGAAGGCGAGATGTTCTCTCGTGGTCGCATCGTAGGCAACCTCGGAGTAGCGCACGCGGATGTCGGGGTGTATCCCGACCGTTCCGACGCCGGGGCTGCGACACCGGATCGCACCGGAGGCACGGACACGCTGACCATTCCCGATGGCGCCGAGATCGTCGAGGCTGTTGTGTATTGGGCGGGCCGCGGCCCGGATTGGTCCGATGATTCAATTCAAGTTGATGGCACGACGGTCACTGCCGACATCGACTATTCCTGGGCAGGTCCTGGGTTTGTTCAAACGACCTACATCGCCGACCTCACCGCTGCTGGAGTCAGCTTTACCACTGGCACCAACACCTTGACGGTCGACGGGATCGACCATGACGGCCAGCGTGGCTATGGCGCTGGTGTCATCGTTGTTTACGAAGACTCCTCGCTACCCGAGGTCGAGCTTGAGTTGTTCGAAGGCAACGAATTCGCCTTCTTCCGCGACACCTTCGCCGACGAGATCGGCAACGCTGCAGAGCACACCAACGTCTCCTGCATCCAGTTTGCGCCAGCTCTCGAAACTCGCACGGCAACGACCTTCGCACGAATCATGGGTGTCGACGCCGGCCGCAGCGACGGTCCCCCACGAACCCAACGCATCCAGTGGTGGGTCGGAACCGAGGGAGTCACCGCACCGGTCGTTGACGGAATCGTAGGAATCCCGTCGGAGGCTCCGGCTGCATCGGTCGACAACCCCATCATCCCAAAGGTCGATCCTTCGGCATCGTGGGGATCTGACGTCCACGAAGCATCGATCGAGATCGGCGCAGGCGACAGTGAACTTTGCACGCAGGTACAGAGCGTCAGCCTCGGTGACGGCCAAGGCGCATCGCTGGCACTCACCAACTCCGGCGGCCTCGCCGAGACCGTGCACCGAATTGGCAACCTCATCTGGCTCGACGGCAACGAAGACGGCATGGCCGATCTTGGCGAGCCTGGCATCGACGGCGTAACCGTCGAGCTCTTCGAGGTCGGCTCCGATGCTCCTTTGGCGAGCACCGTGACCAGCAACGATGGTGAGTACTTCTTCGAGGGCGTCCTCTGCGGCACCTACCAGATCAAGGTGTCCGGCGGACAAACTGTCTGGACCGTAAACGGTGAGCCCGTCGATCCAGCGACGCTTATTCCTGGCTCGGTTAGCAACCCGAACGCAAACGACGACAACGACAACGACAACAACGGCGTTGTCATGGGCGACATGGTCCTCTCGGGCGAGATCGAGATCGGCGACTGCGGCGAGGACGGCGACTTCTCGAATTCGGCATCGAACGAGCCGACCAACGAGGTTGACCGCAAGCTGGGCCCTGACGCTGATCCCGACGATGTATCGGTGATCGACGGCAACTACGACGACGTTCGCTCGAACGCAAGTGTCGACATTGGCTTCATCCAAGCAGCACCGTGCGGAGACGATGCAGCACCAGGAGCCGTCGACGCAGACGGCAACGCCGTAGACCCAG
>CAZMYN010000034.1:0-18724 GCA_964570495.1 uncultured Acidimicrobiales bacterium
CCTTCCCGGTCGATCTCCGAGGCATGGAAGTGTTCATCAGCGTCGAGCCAATCCCCGACCCAAGCCCAGCGTCGTCGGGCATTGTTCCGCTGTCGGGAATCATCCCGGCTGATGCCATCGACCACACGCACTACTTCGTCGACAACGTCAGTAGCAGCCGCATGCCAAGCGGCACGCTGACCATCAGCGAGGGCTAGCCCAGCAACGTTTCGTCGAACGGATAGCTGCTCAGCACCTCATACCCATCGGTAGTGACCAGCACCTGTTGTTCGAGCTTGACGCCGTCGGTTTCGCCGACCGCGCCGACGTAACTCTCGATGCACAGAACCATGCCCGCCTCGATCGTGTCGTCGTAACGATTCACGCCCCGGAAGATCGGGTCGATCCGCGGGTACTCGTCGCACATACCAACCGCGTGAACAATGCACGGATAGGCCTGCTCCTGGAACTCTTCGGGTTGTTCATACGAGCGCTGCTGGAAGTCGGTGAAGGTGACACCGGGCTTGACCAGCGCCATGTTGTGCTCGACCTCGGCCACGGCGTGGCGGTAGAGCTCGCGTTGACGCACGGTCGGCGTGCCCGGCCCGCAGAACATGGTGCGAGAGATGTCAGCGAAGTAGCCGAACGGCCCGACCATGTCGGTGTCGAAAGCAACAAGATCACCCGCCTCGACCCGCCGACGGCTTGCTTCTTGGAGCCATGGGTTGGTGCGCGGTCCCGAGCACAGCATGCGGCCGTCATGCCAATCGCCATCGTTTGCGAGGTTGGTGTAGTTGAGCAGCGCCCAGAGCTGAGCCTCGGTGACGCCGGGGGCGATGGCTTCTTCGAGCTTGGCGATACCAAGCTCGGCCACCGCTATCGCCCAGCGCATGCACGCGATCTCATCGTCGCTCTTGATGAGCCGAGCGCGTTCGGTGACGTTCATACCGTCGACCACCTCGACGCCGCGACGTTCGAGTTCTTGGGTGACGGTCGGGTTGACGTATTCGAGGCCGACGCGGCGGGTGGTCGCTCCGATCTCGTCGAGGTAGCGAACAACGTCATCGGCAAGTAGCGCTGATTGATTCGCCATTTCCTCGCCACCATCGAAGTAGCTCAGCGCACGGCCCTGCCGGGTTTCGATGTTCGGGTCGCTGACGCCGTACGCCGCGTGAAAGATGTGCGGGCCTTCTGCGGGGAAGAACGCATACGTCGTGGGGGTACGCGATTGGAACAACTGGTAGCTGCGGTAGTCGTACCCGTAGCGAAGCGACACCGGGTTGTGGATCAGCACCATGTCGATGTCGCGGCGAACAAGCTCGTCTCGGATTCGACCCTGTCGGTAGCGGTGAAGCCGATCGCCGTCGACCTTGGGGAGCTCGCGCTGCGCGGCGAGGTCGCTCCATTGCGGGCTCATCACCAACCGATCGGGATGCATATTCAATCGTCGCATCCAATGCGTCGATGCGGCTAGCCCACGGGGCTGGCGTACGCTCGGCGTGTGGAGCTGACGGTCTTTGAAGAAGTGGGTGAACTGGTGCGTGCACTGTCCCCCGAGGAGATCGGCGACGTGCGCGTCCGGGCACACCGTCGAGGGATCAAGGTGTGGTTCGACACGGCCAAGCCAACCAAAGAGCACTACGAGGCTCAGCTGCTGTCGCGGCACTACGTCGATGGCACGAACGGCATGGCGCTCGAGATTGGCTTTCATGCCGAGCACAAAGATGTCGCCGCGAACGAGGCCGTCATCGAGAGGCTCACCTCAAGTGAGAAGAAGTGGCGCAAGAAGCTCGGTGACGAGCCGGAGGTCGCCACGTTCTTCGGAGCCGACAATTGGCGTCGGGTCTCTGAGGCGTGGATCGAACCCGACCTCGACGACCCCGAAGTTGCCTTTGAGATCGCAAGCCGCCTCGTCGACTACGTGAGCGTGATCGAGCCAGCCCGTACCTAATCGAGCGACGGATGCTCGCGAACGGCGGGCTCTGAGCCAAACGACTCAGTAAGGGCCCTGCCGTCTGTCACCGATCCATATTGATATGGCGGCACCTCTCCGAGAAAAACTGAACCTCCCAACCACTCACGAGGCTGAAGAACCTCCTCACGGTGCACCGGCCTTCTCACTCCGAGATCGACTCAGGTATCGGTTCGACGACTTCATGTCACGAGGTTCCTCGTCGAGCTTCATCGCGCTCGTTGTCGTGTTCATTGGTCTGTTTGTGACCGTCGCGATTGGTCGAGTAATCACCGTCGCGCTGCTGACCGATCCAATGGTCGAGCGCGGCGATGGAATCGGGCGCCAGATTTGGATTGCCTTCCTCGAGATGACCGATCCCGGGTCGATGACACAAGACATCGACTCGGACGGGTCGATCAAGATTTTCGCGATCATCGCCGGGCTCGCCGGTTTGGTGTTGCTCTCCGCCCTCATCGCTGTCATCACCACCGCGCTCGACGGCCGCCTCGCAGCGCTCCGCAAAGGGCACTCAAAAGTCGTGCTCGAAGACCACTCGGTCATCCTTGGTTGGAACGAACGAATCGTCGACGTCCTGCGAGAGCTGATCCTCGCGAACGAGAGCGAGCAAGATGCAGCTGTCGTGATTCTTGCTGATCGCGACAAAGAGGAAATGGACGATTTCCTCGCTCTCAACCTGCCTGAGCGCCTGACCACGAAGGTCGTCACACGAAGCGGCGAGATCAGCTCGCTCGTCAATCTCGGCGTCGTTTCGATCGACACCTGTCGGTCGGTCACGATCTTGTCATCGGCCGCACACGGCCCGACCGCCGACGATCTTGAACGCAGCGATATGACGGTGCTCAAGACGATGCTGGGCGTCCGGGGCGCTCTCGGCGACCGGTCGATTCCTGTTGTCGTTGAGATCTTCTCGGACCAAAAGCGTGAGCTCGCCCGCTCCATCGATAGCGAGCGACTCGTCGCCATCGACGCCGACGACATGCTCGCCAAGATCCTCGTCCAGACCTCTCGCAACGAGGGCCTCGCTGTCGTCTATGAGGAGATGCTCTCCTTCGATGGCGCGGAGATCTACTTGTATGAACCCGAGCACGCCTTCACCGGTGAAACGTTCGCCGAGGTCGCGTTTCGCATTCCTGATGGCGTCCCGCTTGGATATGTCGATTCGTCGGGTGAGGTGCAGCTCAACCCACCAGCCAACGTACAACTAGAAGGCAAGATCACTCTCGTCATCTTGTCGAGCGACGACTCCGCGATCGAGGTGCTCCGGGCACCCGTCGCGACCCCGGAGTCCTTCCCACCCGGAGACGGATCAACCGAACCGACGTGGGAGCGCGAGCTCATCATTGGTTGGACGGCCAAGCTCCCGACGATCATCCGCGAGTACGGCGACTACGTCGTCGAGGGAAGCGTCATCGACATCGTGCTGCGCGAGCCGAATCCGGCCCGTGCCGCAGAGCTTGAGCAGCTCGCCGCCGAGGTTCCGTCCCTCGAATTGAACTTGCTCGACGCGAACCCTCGCGACGCAGCCGACCTATTGACGCTGCGCCCCTTCGAATACAACAACATCATCGTTCTCTCCGAAGCTGGCGAGGCGGGCGCTGCTGAATGGGCCGACTCCGAAACGCTCGTCTTCTTGTTGCAGCTGCAGCAGATCTTCCGCGAGCACCAAGAGCCAACCCAGACCAAGTTGATCGCCGAGATCCTTGAGTCTCGCAACCGCGAGCTGATCACCGGCACCGGGGTGCGCGAGTTCGTGATCTCCAACCGGCTGGTTTCGATGGTCATGGCCCAGATCAGCGAAGAACAAGAGATGTCTTTGATCTACGAGAACCTCTTCAGCGAAGCGGGCTCGGAGGTATACCTCAAGCCCCTCGATTTCTACATGGCCGACCCTCCAAAGGACCTGCGCTTCGCCGACATCATGGAGGCATGCTTTGCTCGGAGCGAGCTGGCCATTGGCTTGCGACGCTCGTCGGGTGCCGAGGATCCTGAGTCGAACTTCGGTGTCGAGCTGATCCCGAACAAGAACGCGATCGTCTCGACCGCTGACATCATGTCGGTCGTGGTCCTCGCTGAAGACGAGGCCTAGCTCGAAGCGTCGTGGAACTGGCCAGCGCCAGGGTTGCGGTAGACGTCGGTGTAGTCGGGGGCGAGTGTCTCGTTTCCGAGGATGAGGTCGGCGGCGCGCTCGGCGATCATCATCACGGGGGCATAGATATTGCCGTTGCTGACAGCGGGCATGACCGACGCGTCGACGACGAATAGTCCCTCGGTGCCGTGGACACCCATCGTGTTCGGATCGACGACGGCCATCGGGTCCGACGTCGGACCCATCTTTGCGGTGCACGAGGGGTGAAGCGCTGTCTCGGCGTCCCGGCGGATCCAGTCGAGAATCTGCTCGTCGGTCTCGACCTCGGGCCCCGGTGACACCTCGCCACCATCGAACTCGGCAAAGGCGGGCTGGCTCATAATGCGGCGCGTCGTGCGCACGGCCTCGACCCACTCCTTGCGATCGTTCTCGGTCGACAGATAGTTGAACTGAACGGCCGGGTGCTGGCGCGGGTCACGGCTCCTGATCTTCACCGTGCCGCGCACGTCGGAGTACATCGGCCCCACGTGCACCTGATACCCGTGGCCGCCCTCGGGCGACGAACCGTCGTAGCGGATCGCGATCGGCAAGAAGTGGTACATCAAGTTGGGGTACTCGACCGTGTCGTTGCTGCGCACGAACGCGCCTGCCTCAAAGTGGTTCGTCGCTGCCGGGCCGCGGCGCGCCAGCCACTGCAGGCCAATGAACGGCATGCGCCATTTCGCGTTGTAAGGCTGCATCGAAACGGGCTTGGTGCACGAGTGCTGAATATAGACCTCGAGGTGGTCTTGAAGGTTCTCTCCCACGCCGGGCAGATCACTCACGACATCGATGCCGAGCGAGCTCAAGTGTTCCCAGTCGCCCACGCCGCTGAGCTGGAGTAGTTGCGGGGTGTTGAACGCGCCACCACAACTCACGACGTTCTCCGCCGTAACGGTGTGCACCTTCCCACGACGGCGATATTCAACGCCGGTCGCACGATTGCCATCGAACAGAACCTTGTTGGCCATCGCGCCGGTGATGAGCGTGAGATTCGGCCGGTCCAGAACCGGATGCAGATAGGCCCGCGCCGCGCTCAGTCGGCGGCCTCGGCGGACGTTCTTGTCGAACACCGCAAAGCCCTCTTGGCGAAAGCCGTTCACGTCGGTCGTCGAGGGGAAGCCAGCCTGCGGGCCGGCGGCGAGCCACGCGTCGAAGAGCGGATTGCGGGCCGGGCCGGTCTCGAGCTCGAGCGGGCCAGCGTCACCGCGATAGGTATCACCGCCTTTGATGCGATTCTCCATGCGCTTGAAGTACGGAAGGCAGTGTGCGTAGCCCCAGTTCTCGAGCCCCGACGTTGCTCCCCACTTGTCGTAGTCCATGGGGTTTCCCCGCTGGAAGATCATGCCGTTGATGCTGCTCGACCCGCCCAGCACTTTGCCGCGGGCGTGGTAGACCCGACGCCCGTTCATATGAGGTTCGGGTTCGCTCTCGTACTTCCAGTCGTAGAACCGGCTGCCAATCGGGTACGTGAGCGCGGCCGGCATGTGAATGAACACATCCCACTTCCAGTCCTTGCGACCGGCTTCGAGGACCAGCACCTCGTTGGTCGGGTCGGCGCTGAGACGATTCGCCATTGCACAACCCGCGCTGCCGCCGCCGACAATCACGTAGGTCCATCTTTTTGTCGAGACTTCCGCTCGACGACCCCGCTTAGCGAACTTGGTCATTCCGCTTCGCTCCAATCCCCGGCCAACTTCCACTCGAGACTTCCGCTCGACGACCCCGCTTAACGAACTTGGTCATTCCGCTTCGCTCCAATCCCCGGCCAACTTCCACTCGAGACTTCCGCTCGACGACCCCGCTTAACGAACTTGGTCATTCCGCTTCGCTCCAATCCCCGGACGACGTCTCCACTTCGGCACCGCGCAAATCTACGGTGGTTGTATGACCGAGACCGAGTCCAAGCGAGCACTCCAACTAGCAACACGGGTCGAGAAGCTCGATCCGCCGCTACTCGACGATGTCTTTGCAGCTACGGCTCGCGGCGTCATTCAACTACTCGACGACCACCGGTCGCTGCCTGGCGGTGAGTGGCACGACGAAGTCGCCGGGTGGAATGGCGCGCGTATCCGCAAGATCATGCGGCGGGCGAGAGCGAGTGCGTGGCAACGAGCACAATCGGTCCCCGGTCTTACGATCGTGCACGGAACCGCCGAGGTGCGCGTCTTCGTGCCCGGCCCTATCGACGAAGCTCCACCCGAGCTTTCAAAGTTGCAGATTCAATCGACGCCACTCGATGAGCCCGAACGCATTGGCCAACTCGACGCGGTAGCTCTCCCGACCCTCACCGTTCTATTGAATCCGGCGGTCGAGATGAGCTGGGGCAAGCGTGGCGCTCAGGTCGCCCACGCTGCGCAGCGCTGCTGGGAGCAACTCGACCGAACCGAGCGCCTCGATTGGAACGCTGCAACCCGACCCGTTCGCGTCCACACCCCAACGCTCGAACTGTGGGGCGAGCTACTGCCGACCATGACGACCCAAATTCGTGACGGCGGATTCACCGAGATCGCCCCCGGTACCCTGACCGCAGCAGCCGTCTTGCAATCGCGCTAAGGCGCTCCCGTTTTCGTTCCGACAACCAACGGTGAAGCTATTCAAATGGGGCTGGACCATGCGGCGTTCTCGAATTCTGACAATCACTATGGCGCTGTCGCTCGTTGCGGCTGCGTGCGGCGGTGAAGCCGCTACCGAATCTGCGGCCGACGGTGCCGTAGCCGAGACAACGACGACCACGGTCGCGCCGGCTAGCTCCACGACTACGACCGAGGCCCCGGCCACCACAACCACCAGCTCCACGACTACGACCGAGGCCCCGGCCACCACCACGACCAGCACCACAACGACGGCAGCGCCCGAAGCAGCGTTCACCTTCACTGACACGGTGGTATTGATCGATGCTGGCGCAGAGCCACGAACCGAGCTTCGCTTCGACCTGACCGATGGCCTCGAAACACTGAATTCACGCCAGACCCAATCGATCACCCAATCGGTCGGCGATGAGGTCATCAACCCCGGTCCGCTTCAGGTCATCGACAGCGTGACCACCCTCAACGTCATGCGCGACGGCGATGTCTTCGTCATCGACTCGGTCATCGATTCAATCGCGGCCGTCGAGGGCACCGACCCAACGGTTATCGATGCCGTAAACCAGGCCCTCAGCGCAAGTGTCGGCACCGCGACGAGCGCGGTGATCAACGACCGTGGTCTTCTTGGCGAATCGAGCTTTGACCCGTCGAACGACGAACTGTTGGACGACCTTTTGGCTGCTCAGGGCGAAGTTGCTAATCCCCTACCGCTCGAAGCTGTTGGGGTTGGAGCGATCTGGGAGAACACGCAGACCATTGGAATCTTTGGAATCGACGTTGAACAAACCACACGCACGACCCTCACTGCGATCGACGCCAACATCATCACTCTCGATGTGACGGTCACCCAAACCGTTCCCGAAGGATCAACGATCGATGCTCAAGGACAACAGCTCGAAGTCCTTGCGTGGGAGTCAACAAGCATCGGTGAGAGCCAGATCGATCTCACAAAGGTCGCACCGATTCGCACGACTTCCCAGACGACGAGCGACCAGACGCTCGGTACCAACGGCATCGAAATCGACCAGCTGATAGAGATCGGTATCGAGCTCACTGCGGGCTAGACCCTCAAGCTCGCCACAGCCCTAGCGAAGCAACGGTCGCACCTCGGGCGGTTCGAAGAAGGTCATCGTCCAGCCCCCTCCGAGGCCCCAACATGTTCGGCCAGGTCGGCCGGGAGGACATACGGACGCTCGTTCGCAAGCCTGGAGCGAACTTGGTCGAGATCGCCGGCGTCGATGAGCGCCTTGATCTCTTTGGCCTCGTCGGTGATCTCTTCGAAACGGACGATCCAGTCGTTCACGTAGCGCGGCACCGCATCGCCGGACAGCCCGATCTGGATCGAACGATGCTCGAGCGGGTTGTGATGGATGTCGCGTTCGGGGTCCCACTGCACCCGAACGGGGTGCGTGTCCATTAGCTCTCGGGCTTCGCCCTTGCTCAAACCTTTGGGATGACTCGAGCAGCTGTTCGCGAGCGCCCACTCGAACCCTTCCCTCGTAATATCGAATGCAAAGACGCGGCGCTGTCCATCGTCTTTGTAGGACCAACCGCACCGGTACATCATCCAGAGATAGGACGGCTTGATCCATGTCATACGGGTCATCTTGAACGGCTCGACAAACCGGCCGGCGGCGTTGAGCGCGTCGGCGATTGGCGACCCGTACGCCTGATACACCCGGATCGTCTGGTCGTCGTAGGTCGCTCGGATCTGTCGAATCGGAACGCTGTCAAGAATGGTCATCGCCCGACCAGTCTCTCAGCGACCCATCATCGTGAGTGTGAGGGATAGATTCCACACCATGGCCAATGTGATTGAGACCCAAGATCTCCGTCGTAGTTTCGACGAGGTTCATGCCGTCCGTGGTGTCGACCTCGAGGTGACCGCTGGCGAAATCTACGGCTTCCTCGGCCCAAACGGGGCGGGTAAGTCGACCGTCGTCAAGATGCTGACCACGCTGCTCACCCCAACGGGCGGATCAGCAACCGTGCTCGGTCATGACATCGTGACCGGCGCCAACCAAATTCGCCTACGCATCGGCGCCGCCCTTCAGGACGCTTCGCTCGACGACAAGCAGAGCGGGCGCGAGATCCTTCAACTGCAGGGTGCGTTGTACGGGCTCACCAAGTCCGAGGTTGCCCAGCGCATCGACGAACTGTCGACGCTGATCGAGTTCGATGCGATCGACCGATGGATTCGCGAATACTCCGGTGGAATGAAGCGTCGACTCGACCTCGCAGCGTCGCTCATGCACAACCCTGACCTGCTGTTCCTCGACGAGCCGACCACGGGCCTCGACCCACAGAGCCGAGCTCGTGTCTGGGAAGAGGTTCGCACGCTCAATAGCGAGCTCGGCACGACCATCTTCCTGACGACTCAATACCTCGAAGAAGCCGATTCGTTGGCAGACCGGGTCGGCATTATCAACGCGGGGAAGATCGTCGGCGAAGGAACCCCCGACGAGCTCAAGCGGACGGTCGGGTCCGACGTGATCCAGGTCCGACTCGACAGCGACGACGACCCAGCAATCGCAGCACTCGAAGGGCTCGCCGCCGTCGATAAGGTCGAGCGCGGCCCACACTCGCTGCTCATCTCGGTCAGCAACGGTGCAGCCTCGGTGTCGCCGATCGCTGTTCAGCTCGACGAGATCGGTGCCGAGGTGGCCGAGCTCACGCTGCGCACACCCACACTCGACGATGTCTTCTTGGAACTGACCGGCGATCGAATTGAGGTTTCCTCATGACCACCACAATCCCTTCCGAACCCGAACCGAAGTCGATTGCCCTTCGCTCAAACGTTCGCGCTCGACCGTCGGGGTTCTTTAGCGACCTGTTCACCGTGGCGGGCCGAGCGCTTCGCGGAATTCCCCGAGAGCCCGAGTCGTTCATCCCGGCGCTGTTCATTCCAGCCTTCTTCTTCATCGTCAACATCGGCGCGCTCGAAGACCTGACCGAAGCCTTCCCCATCACCGAGGATTTCAACTACCGCAGCTTCCAATTGCCGACCGCGATCATCTTTGCGGTCACTGGCATCAGTCGCGCGCCTGGCCTCGTGACCGACATTCAGTCCGGCTATTTCGATCGTCTCTTGCTGAGCCCGGCGAGGCGACTACCGCTGCTGCTCGGGTTGATGGTGGCGGACTTCGCACTCGTGGTCTTCTTGTGCATCCCGGTCGTGCTTCTCGGGCTGGCCGTCGGCGTTTCGTTCGGCACCGGTCCCCTGGGCTTTCTCCTCTTCATCTTGATCGGCGCACTCTGGGGGCTCTCGTTCACCGGCTTCCCCTACGCGATTGCGTTGAAGACCGCGAACCCCGGCGCGGTCGCCTCGAGTTTCATCCTCTTCTTCCCGTTCGCGTTCTTGACCTCGTCGACCGTGCCGCTGGAGAACCTCACGCCATGGATGCGCAACATCGCTCGGTTCAACCCAATCACCTACGTGCTCGAAGCCATGCGGTCGCTGCTCGAAGACGATTGGGACTTCGCCGACATCGGCAAGGGTCTGCTCGCAATCGTGATTCTCGGAGCCATCAGCCAATTCATGGCGTTGAGCGCCTTGAAGGGTCGGCTCTCGCGCAACTAGCCGCGTGTCTGAAAACCGCTAGTCACAACGACAAATGCAGGGCAGGATAGGACCATGACCGCCACGGCCATGCCACTACGGCTCGACGAGGAGCGCTGCTACGACGCGCTGCTCAGCCGGGATCGTCGATTCGACGGCCAGTTCATCGCCGCGATCACCTCGACCGGTATTTACTGTCGTCCTAGCTGCCCCGCGCCGGTCCGACCGAAACGTCAGAACGTCCAGATCTACCCGACTGCCGCAGCAGCCCAAGTGGCGGGATTTCGGTCGTGCAAACGCTGTCGTCCAGATGCTGCCCCGGGATCACCCGAATGGGATCAACGCAGCGACTTGGTTGGCCGAGCCATGCGGCTGATCGAACGCGGCGAGATCGATCGAGTCGGGGTTTCAGGACTGGCTGAGCAACTCTTTGTCAGCGAACGACACCTCAACCGGGTGCTCAACGAATCCCTCGGTGCGTCACCTGTCGCGCTCGCCCGAGCTCAACGGGCCAACCTCGCTCGCATCCTTCTCGAAACCTCCACCGTTTCGATCACCGACGTCGCGTTCGCCGCCGGGTTCTCGAGCGTCCGCCAATTCAACGACACCATTCGCGCGGTGTACGACCGCACGCCGAGCGAACTCCGACGCCGTGCGCCGCGCACCTCCGAACACAGTTCGGGAGTCGAGCTCCGATTGTGGCAACCAGCGCGCACCCCTATCGATCACGACTGGATGTTCGGCTTCCTTGCAGGACATTGCGTCCCGGGGATCTCGACGGGAACGACCAACACGCACGAACGCACGATGCGCCTCGCAGGCGGAACAGCCCACGTTGCGATCGCCGCCGACGCAAAGAACCCAGCTGGCGTGTGGGCGACCTTCACCCTCGACAACATCTCCGATCTCGCCGACGCGATTGCTCGGGTCAGGCGCCTCCTCGACCTCGACGCCGACCCAACACACATCGACGAAGTCCTGAGCGCCGACCCGCTCATCGCCCGGTGGCGCGCCGCCCGGCCCGGGGTTCGCATCCCAGGCTCGACCGACGGGTTCGAAGCAGCGGTCGGAGCAATAGTCGGCCAACAGATCTCCGTGGCTGGCGCACGTACGCTCCTCGGTCGATTGGTCGAGGCTGCCAACCCCACGTCCGAGCAGATGAAATTTCCGAGCCCCGGTGAACTCCTCGAACTCGATCTTGACTCGATCGGGCTCACCGGCTCTCGACAACGAACGCTCCACAGCCTGGCCAACGCAGTCGTCAACAACGAGTTGGCTATTTCATCGACGGTCGAGCGAACCGAAACACGAGCTCGACTGCTCGCCCTGCCGGGGATTGGCCCGTGGACCGCCGACGTCATTGCCATGCGAGCACTCGGCGACACCGACGTGCTGCTCGCAACCGACCTGGTCATCAAGCGTCGCTTGAACGAACTCGGCATCGATCCCAACGCCACGGCTCATCTCTCGCCGTGGCGTTCGTATGTGGCCTGCACCCTGTGGGCCACTCGCGACCAGAAGGACCACACATGACCACCACCTTGACCTCGCGAACGCTCGACTCGCCCGTTGGCGAGCTGACCATCATCGGATCCAACGCGGGGATCCGGGCCGTGCTGTGGCCGGTCGAACGCGAAGGCCGCGTCACATTCGCCGAAGACGTCGAAGTGGGCGATCACGAAATTCTCGACCAGGCCATCGTGCAACTCCGCGACTACATGGCGGGCGACCGGGCGACCTTCGATGTGCGGCTCGATCTCGTCGGTACCGAGTTTCAGGTCGAGGTATGGAACGCCTTGTGCACCATCCCCCACGGATCAACCCGCTCCTATGGCGAACTCGCCGAACAGCTCGGACGCGCCGGCGCGGCCCGAGCTGTCGGCGCGGCGACCGGCCGCAACCCCGTGTCGATAATCGTGCCCTGTCATCGTCTGATCGCAAGCTCGGGAAAACTGACCGGTTTCGCAGGTGGTCTCGACACGAAAGAATGGCTGCTCGATCATGAGTCGGGAACCCAACAACTCTTCGCGTAATCGGGCGTAGTGCACACGGGTAAGAATCTCACGCTGAGGACTAATACGGCATGACGTTCGGGCCGATTGGCCTACATGCGCCGATCATTCCTAGTCCTTTTGTCACTCTCGCTTCTCGCCGCGTCAATCGCATCAGCACCCGCCGCGACAGCGCAGAACACCCTCAATCCTGACCTCGCCGAAATCAACGCGATTCACCGGATCTACCAGGACTTCCACGGCCGCCGAGCAACCACCGACGAGATCGATCGCTTCGCGCCTCGTCTCGGCATCGGACAGATCGAAAACGACACTCGAGGACGCGTTCTTGCATCCCGGTCCTACTTTTTTGAAGCTGGCGGCACTCGAGACGCCTGGGTTCGCGCTATCTATCGCGAGCTTCTCGACCGCGAACCAACCGCGAGCGAACTGAGCCGCGACAAGCTCACGCTCTTTCGTAGCAAGACAACCTTGCTGAAGGGCCGTCAGAACTTCGCCGAAGCCATGCTCGAACGCGCCGAGTACGACCCCGACGGCCTCGCCGTTCGCGAGCTCGTGCTCCACAAGAATGCCGACGGCGACATCGTGCGATTCGCATTTGAGCTCGAACAGCCATTCTCCAAAACCGACCGCATCGCAGCGACCGTCAGCATCAAGGGCAACAAGGTCGATGGCGCGACCCACGTCCGAGCCTTCGAGAACATCGTGTCGGTCGTCCCAGATGTGCCTGTCGCCCAGAGCGGAAAGATCGTCGGCCTCATCTTCCTCCAACAGGAAGGGACCACCCGGCTCGCCGATCTCTCCACACCCGCGCTGCGCCTCCCCGCCCGCACCGTCGACGAATTTGAGTGGCCCGAGAGAGTCTTTGAAGACGAGCGCGTCATTGCGTACTACGGCAACCACCTCACACCGCTACTCGGTGTTCTCGGTGAGACAGGCCCCGAAGCTGCGGTGGCCCGAGTGCAACAACAAGCCGCCCGCTTCGAGTCAACCGACAAAGGCGCCCGCGGTGCCTTCGAGATGATCGTTACCGTCGCCCAAGCATCAGCGGGAGCCGACGGCAACTACAGCCATCCCAGCCATATTGTCGACGTTCGACGCTGGATCGACATCGCCGCAGCGAACGGTCTCCACGTCATTCTCGACATTCAACCCGGGCGCAGCGACTTTCTCACCGAGTCGGTCCGCTATGAAGAACTCCTCAAGCTCCCGAACGTGCACCTTGCGCTCGACCCCGAATGGCGCATGGAACCGTGGCAACGACCGGGACAAGTCGTTGGTCGAGTGAGCGCCGCCGAGGTCAACCAGGTGTCGGCATGGTTGTCGGAGCTGACTCTTCAGAACGATCTGCCCGAGAAGATGTTCATCGTTCACCAATTCCAGGTTCGCATGATTACGAACCGCGAAGACCTGATCGATCGCCCCGGACTCGCGGAAGTTATTCACGCCGACGGATTTGGTGGCCGAGAGATCAAGCAAGCGAGCTACGGCCTTATCAAGGTCGAGGATCCCTTCTACAACGGATTCAAGTTGTTTATTGACGAGGACACGAGGATCTACCAGCCTCAAGAAGTCCTGCAATTCACGACGAACCCCGTCCCTGATCTGGTCACCTATCAGTAACCCCAGGTTGGGTAAAACTCGCCCCACCGACCGCCGGTATCTGCTAGAAAACGTCTGCCCTCTAGTGGGGGCACGACATTCGGGTCTGCACACAAACCGCAGGCCTGCTCGAGAAGGAGCAACTTAATGGGAGTATTCGATTTCGTTCGCAACGCGGGGGCCAAGATTGGCCTCGGCAAGAGCACCGATGAGATTGCGGCCGAAGAAGCCGCTGCACAGAAGGCAGAAACCGACGCAGCAGCAGCCGAGGCCGCAACGAAGCGCAACGCGCAGCGCGAGAAGATTCGCGCTCGGGCCGCCGAACGCCGCAGCGCAGCAAACAAGGAAAAGCGAGAGGAAGCCCGCAAGTCGACCGAACTCGAAAAGTACGTTCGCGACCTCGGCCTTGAGGTCAAGGGCCTCGACATTCGCTACGACAACGGCACCGCATTCATCGACGGCGAGACCGCCGACATGGAGACCAAAGAGCGCGTAATCCTCGCCATTGGCAACTGCGAAGGCGTCGCGACGGTCGACGAAAGCCTGACCGTTGCTCAAGACTCCGGCGCTGACTCCGAGATGCACGTCGTCGCACCTGGCGACACTCTCTGGGCAATCGCCACCGCCGCATACGGCGACGGCAACCGCTACAACGAGATCTTCGAGGCGAACAAGCCAATGCTGAAAGACGCCGACTCGATCTTCCCCGGACAGGTGCTTCGCATTCCGCAGTAACCGCTCCTGAATTAGGTACGAAGAGCTAACGTTGGCCCCGCCTAGGCGGGGCCAATCTTCGTTTTGTTCACGAAGACCACGACCACCACCGATGGGTACCCGGTGACTTCAGACGACAACAACAAGAACATCGAGGGTTTGAGCGGCGTCATTGTTCAAACCACCGAGGCGCTACTTCGTCTGCGCGGCGAAACTGCCGCCGCGTCGCTTGCCACCCAATTGGTGCGTCGGTTCGAGTCGCTCGACGAACAAGGTGTCACCACCTACCTCAACTACCTGCTCACAGATCTCGGCCCTGACGCCGACGCGCTGAACACCGCAATCGAGTCGTACCGCACAGACCCATCCCAGGACGCAATCGCCGACCTTGCCGATGCGACCGAGTCCTCGCGTCTGCGACTGTTCCGAACCGTCAACACCGCCGAAGGCGGTATCTCGTGTCTGTTGGCGATGCGCGGTGCGCTCGTCGACCGACGCAAGACCATGCCCGAACTTCGCCCGGTCGAGCGCGATCTGCGTCACCTGCTCAGTTCATGGTTTAACCGGGGCTTTCTCGAGCTACGCCAGCTCGACTGGCAAACGCCAGCCCATGTGCTCGAGAAGCTCATCGAGTACGAAGCTGTCCACGAGATTCAAGGATGGGACGACCTACGTCGGCGTCTCGCCCCCGACCGACGATCGTTTGGCTTTTTTCATCCGTCGCTTCCCGATGAGCCGATCATCTTTGTCGAGGTTGCACTGACCGAGGGAATGGCGTCTTCGATCCAGACGCTTCTCACCACCGAACCCGAAGCGGTCAGCCCCGACATCGACACCGCAATCTTTTATTCGATCACGAACTGTCAGCGTGGGTTGGCGGGGATTTCATTCGGCAGCTTCCTGATCAAGCAGGTCACGAAACGGTTGCAAACCGAGCTCGACCAACTCATCACCTTCGCAACGCTCTCCCCCGTTCCCGGATTCGCCGCATGGCTCAGCGAGCACGAGCCATCGACGAACACCTCCGACCAAACCGAACTCGAAGCAGCGTGTGCGCGCTATCTGCTGTGCGCTCGGCGCGGGCCGCTGCCACTCGATGCGGTTGCTCGATTCCACCTCCGCAACGGCGCTCGGCTCGAACGTCTCAACTGGCAAGGCGACACCTCCGACAAAGGCATGGCCGAATCGCACGGGATGCTCGTCAACTATCGCTATTCGGGCCAGGACCTTGAGGCGAACCACGACGCCTTGGTTCTCGACGGCGTCGTCGTTGCCCACCCGCTCGTTATCGGAGCCGCCGGCGACACCGTCGATCCGGCGTGCGTGGCCGAAGTCCCAGCAGGACAGATCTAGCAACCCTGTCGGTTTGGAAACCTGGCAATCGCGGGGCACGCTGTACTCAGTAAGTACATACGGCTGCGTCGTAGTCGGATACATAGTCCTCGGGGTTAGGGGTGCAAGTCCCAACCGGTGGTGATGTGCAAACCGTTTCGATGGTGAGCAACAAGCCCACGAGCGGCTGCAAGGAAACTTGCAGTGCAGCTGACCAGGTGAGATTCCTGGGCCGACGGTAAGAGTCCGGATGGGAGAGGAAGGGAAAGCATGTTCACCGGATTGGTGGAAGAGCTCGGCTATGTGGCCGCGCTCGAACCTATAGGTGACGGCATTCGGCTGCGCATTGCGGCCATGACCGTCATGGATGACATTGAAATGGGCGCGTCTATTGCGATCAATGGCGTGTGCCTAACCGTCGTGGAGTTCGATGGCGAGCACTTCTCACTAGACGCTGTTCCCGAGACGATGGACCGAACAAGCCTCGGCGCTCTCGACATCGGCTCGGCAGTCAACCTTGAACGTGCCGTTCGTGCCGAGGACCGACTCGGCGGACACATCGTGCAAGGTCACGTCGACGCAACGACCACGATCACCAAGATCGAGGCGTACGAGGATGGCTCCTGGCGATACCACTTCGCTCTTGGCGATGACGTTGCGCCCTACGTCGTCGAGAAGGGATCGATCACGCTCGACGGCATCAGCCTGACCGTGGCCTCGCTCTCGACAAACGAGTTCTCGATTGCGGTCATTCCGCACACCGCCGAGGTGACAACGCTCGGTTCAAAGAAGGTTGGCGACATGGTCAACGTCGAAGTCGACGTGCTGGCCAAGTACGTCGAACGCCAGTTGCGACTGATGGGAAATGTGACGTCATGAATGAAGAACCCATGCTCGATCCAATCGAAAAGGCACTCGAGGCATTTCGTCGGGGCGAGTTCCTTGTGGTGGTCGACGACGAAGATCGCGAGAACGAGGGAGACCTCATCATCGCGGGAGACGCCATCACCGAAGAAAAGATGGCCTTCATGATCCGCCACACCAGTGGTGTGATCTGTGCACCCCTGCTCGACGACCGCGCTGACGAGCTACGACTTCCGTTGATGGTGGCCGAGAACACCGAGTCTCACCGCACCGCGTTCACCGTGACTATCGATCTCATCGATGGCTGTAGCACCGGCATTTCCGCTGGCGACCGAGCTCGAACGATCCAGCGCATGGCCAACGCCGAGTCGGTCGCGGGCGAATTCGCACGACCAGGCCACATCTTTCCCCTGCGGGCTCGACCCGGCGGTGTGCTCAAGCGAGCTGGACACACCGAGGCAGCGATCGACCTCTGCCAGATGACCGACCGGGCGCCGGTCGGTGCCCTGTGCGAAATCGTCAACGACGACGGCACGATGAAGCGCCTCGCCGAATGTCGCGAGTTCGCCGACGAACATGGTCTGCTGCTGATCTCGATTGCCGACCTCATTCGCTACCGGCGACGAAGCGAGAAGCTGGTCGAGCACTTTGCTGAGGCGACCATCCCGACCGCGCACGGCGACTTCACCGCCCACGCCTACCGGTCGATGCTCGACGGCGAAGAACATCTGGCCTACACGATGGGCGACCTTGCGTCGTGCGACGCACCGCTCGTGCGGGTCCACTCAGAATGTTTGACCGGTGACATCTTGGCGTCGGAGCGATGTGACTGTGGCTATCAACTCCAGACCGCATTGGCGATGATCGCCGACGAAGGCTGCGGTGTGCTTGTCTACTTGCGCGGTCACGAAGGACGCGGAATTGGAATCGGCCACAAGATCCGGGCATACGCGCTGCAAGACGACGAGGGTCTCGACACGGTCGATGCCAACACCGCACAGGGACTGCCGATCGATTCGCGCGAGTACGGCGTCGGGGCAAACATCCTGGCCGATCTCGGTGTTACGAGCATGCGGCTCATGACGAACAATCCAACCAAGTACGGCGGCCTTGAAGGCTATGGCCTCGAAATCACCGAACGGGTACCGATCGAGATCACGTCGACTCCGGACCGCGCCAACTACATGGCCACCAAGCGCGAACGAATGGGCCATCTCACCACCGACGCAGAGCCAGCTGAAGGCGAGAGCTAGATGGCAAGCGGCGACGACCGTGCTGATCGGGTCGAACTCGACGGCTCGGACCTGCGGATAGGGATCATCTCGGCCCGATGGAATTGCGACATCGTCGAGCGTCTGGAGGCTGGCGCCAAGCGAAGTCTCGAGAGCTTTGGCGTGTCGGAGATTGTTTCGATCTCTGTTCCCGGAGCCTTTGAGCTTCCGTTCGCGGCGAAGCGGCTGGCCGAGTCAGGCCGCGTCGACGGGATCGTGGTCGTCGGTGCGGTTATCCGGGGCGAGACCACGCACTATGAACTCGTCGCCGGTGAGTGTGCCCGGGGCGTTATGGACGTGCAGTTGACGACCAACGTCCCGATTGGAATGGGAGTCCTCACTGTGGAAAACGTTGCTCAGGCGAACGCGCGGAGTGAAGGACCTGGTGGCCACAACGTCGGCGAAGAGGCCGCATCAGCGACCGTCGAACTGTCCCTCATGTAGTCGATTGAGGACTAAAACTCGTCTCCAAAGGTGCCAAAATTCACCGCGAAATGGGGGATCTCTCAATTTGGTGTGGGCCATCGGACACATTTGCCAAAGAAATGCCGAAAAGAATCGTTTTAGATGATGATGTTTTGCAAAAGGACACTTAGGGTGAACGCTGCCCGATTGGAGAACCGCCGTCTCCGATTCGGGAAGCCCCCGGTCGCGTTCCGCCATGCGGCCGGGGGCGCCTGCTTTTTCTAGGCAGGTGCTCTCC
>CAZMYN010000034.1:18824-20600 GCA_964570495.1 uncultured Acidimicrobiales bacterium
GCGGTCGCAATCCGTCGGCTAGCGCCTCCTCGATGCTCGGCTGCAAGACTGTTGCGGTGAAGATTGCTCAGGTCGAGATGTTTCGACACACGCCTCCTCCGCTCGAGGCGTACAAGCCCGGGACCAGCAGCGCGTTCGAAAGCACGCTGGTCCGCCTGACAACCGACGACGGTCACGTTGGGTGGGGTGAAGCATGTCCTCACGGACCGACCTACCAGCCAATCCATGCTGGCCAGGTCCGTGCTGGCATCACCGAACTCGCACCCGCAGTGCTCGGTCTGGATCCTCGCGAACATGTCACGGTTAACCGAGCAATGACAGCCGCGCTCAACGGGACGAACGAGGCGCGTTCCGCAATCGATATCGCGTGCTGGGATGTGCACGGCCAGGCGAGCGGTCGACGAGTCTGCGATCTTCTCGGCGGCGCCATCGCCAGCACGGTTCCGACGTACTACGTGATGCGCCTCGCCGAGACCCCCGAGGCAACAGCCGCCCGAGCAGTCGAGCTTCAAGATGAGCTCGGCTTCACCAAGTTGCAGCTCAAAGCTGGCGATGGGCACATCGACGAGACGATCGCCGCCGTACACGCGGTGGCCGCCGTACGGCGCCCAGGAACCGACCTGTTCGTCGACGTGAACCGCCGCTGGACTGTCGGGCAGGCAATTCAGTTCTCCGAAGCGTGTGCCGGGATCCCGCTGGCGCTCGAACAACCCTGCGACACCTACGACGAGTGTGTCGACGCGAAGCCACATCTCCGGCACCCGCTGCTGCTCGACGAATGTACCTCGACGCTCGGCGTTGCTGCACGGGCCATAGCGACGGGCGTTGCCAACGGGTTTGGTATGAAGATCACCCGAATCGGTGGGCTCACACCCATGCGCACCTTCCTCGACCTCTGCCGAGAGACCCACACCCCAACAAGCTGTGACGACAGCTGGGGTGGCGACATCATCGCCGCCGCATGCGTTCACGCCGCGGCGACCCTCGATGACGATCTCAACCGAGGCGCGTGGATCGCTGCCCCATACATCGACGGCCACTACGACGCCAAGAACGGACCTCGCCTCGAGAACGGTCGAATCGCACTGCCCGACGGGCCCGGCCTTGGCCTGTCGATCGCCCCCGACTACTTCGGCGACCCAGACAGCGTTTGGGCCTAGGACAACAGGCTCGCGAGCGCCCAAACAGTCATCAGCGCACCGACGGCCATAAAGACGAGCGTGCGGATAAGCGGCGGCCGTTCGAGGTCACCTTCTCGCTTCGGGTTCTCCGGAGGCTTGATCAACGCAAGTCCAGGACCAACGACGAGCGCGGCACCAAAAGCGAGAGCCAGCCACGCAAGCAAGTTCTCTCCGAGAAACAAAGTTTGACCAAGCACGAGAATTTCCTCTCAAGGTCTGCGGAAACCTGCCCGATGCTACAGGTGTCTAGTGATTCGCCCTCGCTGGACATCTCAAGTGGGAACAGGATGGGAGTCACACTCCCTCCACGCATCACGACAACACTTCCCGGTGTTGCTTGACAGTGGCTTCCATCCTCCCCACGAGGCCCGCCAGGGCCGAGGCACAACCTACATTCCGGCGTGGGCGTTGTCGGCGGGGTTGCGGGCCATGTTCGCAAAGCGGGTGTACTGCGGCAAGAACGCCAGGCGCACGGTGTCGGTTGGGCCGTTACGGTGCTTTGCGACGATGACCTCGGCAATCCCAACGTCTTGGGTCTCGGGGTTGTACACCTCGTCGCGGTACAAGAACATCACGACGTCGGCGTCCTGCTCGA
>CAZMYN010000035.1:0-2999 GCA_964570495.1 uncultured Acidimicrobiales bacterium
CAGCTAGGGATTGCTCCCTAGCTGAACACGGCACTACGCAAAGACGAGACTCTCTTCGTCGGGGGCCACGTCGACCGTGATCGTCGAGTCTTCACCAAACGAACCATCGAGCAACATGACAGCCATCTTGTCGGCGACCTCGCGCTGCACGACTCGCTTCAGCGGACGTGCGCCAAACGCCGGGTCATAGCCGGTCTTGGCCAGCCACGCGCGTGCCCCATCGGTGATGTCGAGTTCGATTCGTCGATCGACGAGACGCTTGCGGAAGATGTCGAGCTGAATGTCGACGATCTCTCGCAGGTCATCTTCGGTGAGCTCGCGGAATCGAACCATGTCGTCGACTCGGTTGATGAACTCGGGCCGGAAGAAGTCCATGGGGTCGCCGGGCAGGTTCGACGTCATGATGAGTACGACGTTGCTGAAGTCGACAGTGCGACCCTGACCATCGGTCAAACGTCCGTCGTCGAGCAACTGCAAGAGCACGTTGAAGACGTCGGCGTGAGCCTTCTCGACCTCGTCGAGCAACACGACCGCGTACGGACGTCGGCGCACGGCCTCGGTGAGCTGACCACCAGCGTCGTATCCGACATAGCCGGGAGGCGCACCGATCAGACGAGACACCGAGTGCTTCTCCATGTACTCGCTCATGTCGATGCGAACCATTGCCCGTTCGTCGTCGAACAAGAAGTCGGCGAGCGATCGAGCAAGCTCGGTCTTGCCAACACCGGTGGGTCCCAAGAACAAGAAGCTGCCAATGGGTCGGTTCGGGTCGCTCAGGCCAGCTCGGCTTCGCCGAATCGCGTTCGCGACGACCGCAACGGCATCGTCCTGGCCGATGACGCGCTCGTGCAAGACGTCTTCGAGACGGATGAGCTTTTGAACCTCGCCCTCCATGAGTCGGCTGACGGGCACGCCGGTCCAGGCGCTAACGACTTCGGCCACGTCCTCGGCGTCGACCTCTTCTTTCAACATGACATTGTCGCCGCCGCCCTGCAGGTCGTTGAGTCGCTGAGTGGCTTCTTCGATCTCCTCTTCGAGAGCGGGGATGAGGCCATAGCGAATCTCGGCGGCCTTGTTGAGGTCGGCTTCGCGTTCGGCCTCGAGGCGCAGTCCTTCGAGCTGCTCCTTGCGGGAACGAATCTCGGCGATTGCGTCCTTCTCTGACTGCCAGTGAACCTTCATGGCGCTCAGCTGCTCGGACAGATCGGCAACTTCGCTATCGAGGTCGACCAAGCGTTCCTTCGAAGCGCGGTCGCTTTCCTTTTCGAGAGCGAGCTTCTCCATTTCGAGCTGACGGAGCCGGCGATCGACGATATCGATCTCGATCGGGACCGAACCAATCTCGATACGCAGCTTCGAGGCAGCTTCATCGACGAGGTCGATGGCCTTGTCGGGCAAGAAGCGTCCGGTCAGGTATCGATCGGAGAGAACAGCGGCGCTGACGAGCGCGGCGTCCTGGATGCGGACACCGTGGTGAACCTCGTAGCGCTCGGCCAGGCCGCGCAGGATCGCGATCGTGTCCTCGACCGATGGGGGCTCGACGAGAACTTGCTGGAAGCGGCGCTCGAGCGCGGCATCCTTTTCGATGTACTTGCGGAACTCGTCCAGCGTCGTAGCGCCAACCATGCGCAGTTCGCCGCGGGCCAGCATGGGCTTGAGCATGTTGCCCGCGTCCATTGCACCTTCGCCGCCTGCTCCAGCGCCGACGACGGTGTGGAGCTCGTCGATGAAGGTAATGATCTCGCCGTCGGCGTCATCGATTTCCTTGAGGACGGCCTTGAGTCGTTCCTCGAACTCGCCGCGGTACTTCGCGCCAGCGACCATCGAGGACAGGTCGAGCGACATGATGATCTTGTTCTTGAGCGACTCGGGGACGTCACCCTCAACGATTCGATTGGCGAGACCTTCGACGATCGCGGTCTTACCAACGCCAGGCTCGCCGATCAGAACCGGGTTGTTCTTCGTGCGGCGACTCAGAACCTGGATGACACGGCGGATCTCGTCATCGCGACCGATGACGGGGTCGAGCTTTTGAGCACGAGCAGCTGCGGTGAGGTCGCGGGCGTACTTTTCGAGCGACTGATATTGGTCTTCGGGGTTCTGCGTGGTGACGCGGTGCGAACCGCGCACTTCGCGCAGGGCTTCGAGTACTTCGCTCCGGTCGAGATCGAGACGATCGGCCATGACCAACAGCAAGTGCTCGGTCGAGAGGTAGTCGTCGTCGAGTTCAACACGAGCCTTATCCGCATTCTCGAAGGCGGTGATGAGCTCGCGAGATTGAGTTTGGTCACCGCCGTACGCGGACGGCAGCTTGGCGAGTTCGCTGGTGAGCTTGTTGCGAACGGTGAGCGGTTCTTGGCCCATGCGCTGCAGGATCGGCAAGACAATACCGTCGGCCTGTCCGACCAACGCCAACAACAGGTGCTCGGGAGTTACTTCGGGGTGTGACTCGGCGTTTGCGAGGTCTTGCGCGGCGTTGAAGCCCTCTCGCGTCTTTTGAGTCCACTGGTTTGGGTCGATCGCCATCTTCTTCTCCTACACGGTTCATCGGCACGGTGTTGGAATTTCCCAACATCCATACCTCAAACTTGAGTCCAAGTAACTCAACTTCTGCGACGCCCGATTATTCCCGATCTGCCGGGTCCAACGTAGGTGAAGCAGCCGCCTAGCGGTCGAGCATCTCGTGGATAGTTGCAACGCCTTGCGCTGTCGCCGCGGCGACGGCGAGTTGCAGCGAGTCGTCGTTGCGAGTCAGCGTCAACTCAAGCCACGATCCGCAGCAGGCTTGCTCTTTAGCAACCAACGACTCAACCTCGCTGGCCATGCTGGTCGGGAACCAAGCGGTTGCACCATCGGTGCGGCGCTCGATCGATGTCGCTCTTGAGCAGAGCCCGACCCAATCGTGTTCCTGCTCGGACCGATCGTCGGAAGTCAACGTGCAGATGAGTTTCCGAGAACCACTACTCGACTGCTCTGCCATAACCTCAGCCTAGAAGCGC
>CAZMYN010000035.1:3099-5900 GCA_964570495.1 uncultured Acidimicrobiales bacterium
TGAGCGGGACCCAGGTGCATCCATAAACGTGCGCGACACTTGACCTATGCGACGCAGTGAGCGGACATTTGTTAGCTACATCGACAAGTCACGGGACTACTACGCCGCGCAGGGCTATGAACAGCCATACGAGTGGGCGTCCAATGACCGTGCGCCCTTCACTCCTCTGGCCAAGCCGCTCTCGGAGGTTCGCGTCGGCATCGTCACCACGGCAGCGCTCGACGAGGAGCAGAAACTCCAGCAGTACTTCGCGCCGACGACCCCGACACCGGAGTCGGTGGTCACCGAACATCTCTCGTGGCACAAGGGTGCAACGCACACGAACGACCTGGGTTCATATCTGCCGATCGATCATCTGCGAACGCTCGTCGACGAAGGTGTTGTTGGCTCGCTGGCCCCGCGCTTTGCGGGAGCCCCCACGCTTTACAGCCAGCGGCTCACGGCGCGCCATGCCGCGGTCATCGCTGACGGTTTTGCCGAAGATGGTGTCGACCTGGCGTTGCTCGTTCCGCTCTGACCAGTGTGTCATCAAGCGGTCGGTCTGACCGCACGCCATCTCGAGGAAGCCGGCATCCCCACGCTCGTCATTGGTTCAGCCCGCGACATTCTCGACGAGATTGGAGTGCCTCGCTACGCGTTCACCGATCTACCGCTCGGCAATCCAATCGGTCCGGCCGATGACTCTGCCCAGCAGCTCCGCCTGCTCAAAGCGGCGCTCGAATTCGCGCAAGCCGCAACGCTCCCCCGCTCGAGCGTGCTCCTTCCCGTTGAATGGCACGGCCCGGCCGACTGGCGCGACACCTACATGGCCCTCGACGACCGTGATGGTTTGGCCGCCGCCGGCGAAGCTCGCCGCGCCCAACAACAGGCCCGCAAGCCAAACTAGAAAATCTGTGGTTCTCCAGCCGCGTATACGCGGCTGAGCGACCACAGATTTTGAAGAGGGCTAGTTCTTCTTGTAGATCGCGAGCGCTTGGCGGACAGGTACCAGCTCGCCGGGTTGAGCCTGCCGTTGATGACGCAGTGTCTCGTTGAGCTGCTTGTGAGACTTGCGCTGCTTCTCGAGCTGCGCTTCGAGCTGAGCAACCCGTGCTTCGAGCTCGAGCACACGCTTGACGCCCGCGAGGTTCATCCCCTCGGAGGTGAGCTCGGAAATCCGTTGCAACAGCGCGACATCAGCGTCGCTGTAGCGGCGAGACCCACCCGACGTTCGCGCGGGTTGCAGCAGCCCCTTGCGCTCATAAATTCGCAGCGTCTGGGGATGCATGCCGCACAGTTCAGCGGCGACCGAGATGACGTAGAGAACAGGTGCCTTCGCCATCAGTTGCTCTTCGCCGTAGTGGTCACTCGTGCGAGTTTCTCGATGAGTTCGCGCTCGGCGTCATTGATCTCGGTCGGAACGTGCACGACGATCGTCGCGAGCAGATCGCCGGTTTGGGCCGAGCCCTTGATGCCCTTGCCCTTGACCCGAAAGGTCTTTCCGGATTGTGTGCCCGCCGGGAGGCGAACTGTCACGGTCGTGCCGCTCAGCGTTGGGACCTTGACGTCGGCACCCAGGACAGCTTCGGAATAGGCCACTGGTACATCGACCAGCAGGTTCAGACCATCGCGGTCAAATGTTTCGTGGGGCTGAATCGCGATCGAGACCAAAAGGTCTCCCGCTTCTCCACCGTCGCTCGACGGCGCGCCCTTGCCGGGCACTCGAATGCGTTGGCCGCTCTTCACCCCAGCGGGGATGCGGACGTTGACTTCCATTGGCGTGGCGAGTGCTTCGGAGTTCAGTCGCACCGACTTGGTGACACCGCGAGCTGCCTCTTCAAACTTGAGTGACAGCTGTGCTTGAAGGTCCATGCCGGGCATAGGACCGAATCCACCAAAGCCTGACCGGCCACCAGACCCGCGAGCTCCACCAAACAACCCGCCAAGAAGATCGGACAGATCGCCCAGATCAGCTGATTGGGCATCGCGACTGAAGCCGCCGCCACCAAAGCCGCCGCCTGCACCGGCACCGCTATATCGGCGGAACTCGTCGTACTTCTTGCGTGTTGTCTCGTCGCCTACGACGTCGTAGGCGCCAGAGATTTCCTTGAAGCGCTCCTCGGCCTTCGCGTCGCCAGCGTTCGTGTCGGGATGAAACTCACGCGCCAAGGTCCTGTAGGCCTTGGACAGTTCTTTCGCCGTCGCGGTGCTCTCGACGCCGAGGACACGGTAGTAGTCCTTCTCGAGCCATTCGCGTTGTGCTTCCACGGCTATCCAATCACCTTGACCATGGCGGGCCGAACAACGCGCCCTTTCCATGTGTAGCCAGGGCGCATGACCTCACCGACGACGGGCCCGTCGAGTTCAGACTCTTCGGGGGCTGGTTCGTGCATCACAGCCTCGTGCTGCTCGGGGTCAAAGGCAGTGTCTACCTCGGGCGCCAACAGGTCGAGACCATTGCGGGTCAGCTCGGTCAAAAGTTGATTGCGGATTGGACCCGCTGCCGAATCCGGATCTTGGACGAGCCCGGCATCGCATGCATCGAGAACTGCAATGAGATCGCGAACAAGGCCCGCTGATTGCGTTGCAGCAGCATCGGCGACGCGCTTGTCGGACTGTTTGCGATAGTTGGCAAAGTCGGCGGCGAGGCGCTGGGAGTCGGCGAGATATCCGTCGCGTTCAGCAACGATCGTCTCGAGATCACCCTCGTCTTTGGCCGCGGCACCGTTCGACTTTGATCCGAGTCCGGCGGCCGAATCGGCAAATCCGATTTTGATCCGCTTCTTCTTTTCTTCGTCTCCGGTCTCGACCGTCTCGTCAAC
>CAZMYN010000035.1:6000-20258 GCA_964570495.1 uncultured Acidimicrobiales bacterium
CGATTTTGATCCGCTTCTTCTTTTCTTCGTCTCCGGTCTCGACCGTCTCGTCAACGTCAACGTCAACATCGACGTCGACATCGACGTCGGACGTCGTGTCCTCAACCGTGTCGGTGGATGGCTCCTCTGCCGTGAGAGGAGCCCCTCGTGGGGCGCGGGCGGCTTCTTTGTCCGCCCGGCTCCCCATTACCTCATCGACGAGAGCGTCGATGGCCGATTCTTTTCGTTCGCTCATGCGTCACCGCTTACCTCGGTGTCTGAGTCAACATTTACGTCATCTTCGATGATCTCGGCATCGACGACGTCGTCAGGCGTTGGCTCAGCGAAGTCAGGATTGTCTGCGACATTGTCGGCAGCAGCCTGCTCGTAGAGACGTTGCGAAAGAGCCTGTGATGCGGTCATCAGCGACTCGGTCTTGTCCTTGATGCCCTCGATATCGTCACCGTCAAGAGCGGTCTTCAGATCGGCGATCTTGCCTTCGACGTCGGCCTTTTCGTCGCCGTCGAAGCTGTCACCTTGATCTCGGAGAAGCTTCTCGGTCTGGTAGACGAGCGAGTCAGCGTTGTTGCGAGTCTCGGCCTCGACCTTGCGACGCGAGTCCTCTTCGGCGTGAGCCTCGGCGTCGCGAACCATCTGGTCGATGACATCGTTGTCGAGCGAGCTCTGGCCCGTGATCGTCATCGACTGTTCCTTGTTGGTCGCGCGGTCCTTCGCGCTCACATGGACAATGCCGTTGGCATCGATGTCGAAAGTGACCTCGATCTGTGGGACACCGCGTGGAGCAGGTGGCAGATCGACGAGCTGGAACTTGCCGAGCGTCTTGTTGTAGCTGGCCATTTCGCGCTCGCCCTGCAGGACGTGGATCTCGACCTGTGGCTGGTTGTCATCGGCGGTCGTGTACACCTCGGTGCGCTTGGTCGGAATGGTCGTGTTGCGCTCGATGAGCTTCGACATCACGCCGCCCTTGGTCTCGATACCGAGCGACAGAGGAGTCACGTCGAGGAGCAGGACATCTTTGACCTCGCCCTTCAACACGCCTCCCTGAACAGCAGCACCGATAGCGACAACTTCGTCGGGGTTAACGGTCTTGTTTGGCTCCTTGCCGGTGAACTCTTGGACGAGTTCGGCAACAGCGGGCATACGGGTCGAGCCACCGACGAGGATCACGTGATCGATCTCGCCCTTGGTGAGACCAGCGTCCTTGATGGCCTGCTCGAATGGAATGCGGGTGCGCTGCAACAAGTCCGAGCTGAGCTCTTCGAACTTCGAACGGCTCAACTGATAGTCGAGGTGAAGCGGACCGGCGTCGGTTGCGGTGATGAACGGCAGGTTGACCTGCGTCTGCTGGACCTGACTGAGCTCGATCTTGGCCTTCTCTGCGGCCTCCTTCAAGCGCTGGCCAGCCATGGAGTCGGCAGCAAGATCGACGCCGTGGTCGTTCTTGAAGCTGGTGACGAGCCATTCGATGATTGCGTCGTCCCAGTCGTCGCCGCCGAGGCTGGTGTCGCCGTGCGTGGCGCGGACTTCGAATACGCCGTCGCCGATTTCGAGGACCGAAACGTCGAAGGTTCCGCCGCCGAGGTCGAACACGAGAATCGTCTGATCTTCGTCGCCTTTGTCGAGGCCGTAGGCCAAGGCAGCTGCGGTGGGCTCGTTGATGATGCGGAGCACCTCGAGGCCAGCGACCGTGCCAGCTTCTTGGGTTGCGGTGCGCTGTGCGTCATCGAAGTATGCGGGAACGGTGATGACGGCCTGGGAGACGGTCTCGCCCAAGTACGCCTCTGCGTCACGCTTGAGCTTCATGAGGGTTCGCGCCGAGATTTCCTGCGCGGTGTATCCCTTGCCGTCGATGTCGATTGTCCACTTGGTGCCCATGTGGCGCTTTACCGAGCGGATCGTGCGGTCGGGGTTGGTGATTGCTTGACGCTTGGCGACTTCGCCGACGAGGACTTCGCCGTCCTTTGCGAATGCGACAACCGATGGTGTGGTGCGAGAGCCCTCGGAGTTCGCGATCACGACTGGATCGCCGCCTTCGAGGACGCTGACAACCGAGTTGGTGGTTCCGAGGTCGATACCTACTGCCTTGGACATATGAAAAGTTGCTCCTGAGTGTGGGCTATTTCGTGAAATCGTTGCTGAGTGTCGAGCGGAAGTCCCGACATGAAACTTGCGTGGACTGCGCTCAGATCGAAGAAACTCTATCCACAACTCGACGTCGTTTTAGACCCGTAGCTGCGGCTGGTCTCCCAAACCTGACCAATCCTTAGTCGAATGCACTCAACTTTCACCTATTGGGTTCTATTCCCAGAGATGAGGAAATTCTTCGCCGCCCTTCGTTTTTCAATGCACGCGGCGAAGCGGGACCTATCACTTCGCGCCGATAGCGTTCTGTGCACTAGCGAGAAACGCTAGCGAGAAACGGGCGACATGAATCCTGGGCAGTTCATTCTGGTGACGTTGTTCTCGATGCTCGGTGCCACCGCGCAAGGTTCGATCGGCATTGGCTATGGAATGGTTGCCGGCGCCGGGCTTGTCGCTATCGACCCCCAGTTTGTGCCCGGCCCACTGCTGATCATCGGGGTGATCATCAGTGTTCGCCACGCGGTCGTCGAGCGCGAACATCTTGACCGGGGCATTTGGCTTCGAGCGATGCTGGGCCTTCCGGTCGGGCTGTTCAGCGGCCTCGCGGTGCTCAACGCCATGAGCGACCGAACCCTGGGCCTCTCGGTGGGAGTGGCTATTGCTGTGGCGTCGGTTGCGCTTCTGCTTGGCCTGTCGGTTACGCGCAACCCAGTGCTTGACGTGGTCGCCGGTGGAGCGACAGCGTTCGCTGCCGTCACGGCAAGCCTGCCTGGCCCGCCGCTGGTCGTCGCCCTAAGCGAACTCCGGCCCGCACCCATGCGCGCAACAACATCGGCGTTCCTGCTGGTCCTCACGCTGGTGAGCTTCGTGAGCCTGTCGGTTACCGGAAACTTCGGGCGCGAGGAGTACCGGCTATTGGCGTTTCTCGTCCCAGGCACGATCCTCGGCCTAGTGGCCTCTCGCTACGTTCGCCCCTACCTCGAAGCTGCCTGGTTCCGTCCGCTCATTCTGTGCATCGCAGGAATCGGCGGCGTGGCACTCGTCCTCCGCAATCTCTAGTCCCAAATTTGCGCGCTGAACGGCACTATTTGCCATCGAGCGCGCAAATTTGGGAGAGATCGGCGAAAGGGTTCGCACCAGCCCGATCGAGTAGCATGCGGCTAAAGCTGAGCGTTGTGCATGTAACCGATCAGGACCGCGAAGACCCATTGCCGGAGTCCTTCAGCGTCAATTTCTCCAAACAGATACTCGAGGTACTTGATCTCAGCTTCTTCGCCGATGCCAGAAATGAAATGGCCATTCACGTTAAGAAATAGATGAGCAATAGTCTGACCTATTCGATCGTCAACCTCGGTCCCCGTGAAAGGCCGACTACCACTTCGACCAGGGGGCTTCGCCAAGGTCAAGGACACCACTGATTACAGCAACCCAGCGTCCTAGCTAGAGGGAGCTGACGAGATATCCCATCGACGACGGTCTTTGGCCCTTTTTCGGTCGGTGATGACTACATCTGCGGCAACAGCCAGTATGTAGACGAGGAGGGCTGACTGAACCACAGCTAGACCGGTCCAGGCCCGCAGCAGTTCATCTGTCGACGACATCTCTAGTTTCCAGAAGACGTACGAGACTGTCGCCAAGCCCAACTGATTTCCCCTGAAAAAATTTCCTGCTGCTGATTGAGCGCCTCGACCGGCGTCCTTTCAGGCTGGTGTGAGCGCTGTTGGCTCGCTGGCGTTGCCAGCGGCGCGCCACGGCGCTCTACGGTTCGGCCCGGGTCTCGTCTGTGTGAGCGTGCATGGGCGTTGCGCGGGCAGCGCGTTGTTGTGCACCCCCGGGTGTTGCACGGCGAATTATTGCGTGTCGTCCCATGTCTTCTCCCTTGTCACTGCAACAGTTGGGGACAGTCCCTAACTGTTGCAGTGATCTAGTCGATCCACTCGACGCCCATGTCGGTCAGCTTGTCTCGCAGACCGTAAAAATCGAGGCCGAGTTCACCTGCTTGGAGCTTGGCCCGGGTCGACGCTTCTTTGGCTAGCCGTTCGTTCGACTTCTCGAGACCCCACTCGGCTTCTTCGCGTGCCACGACAACGACACCATCGTCATCGGCACACATCACGTCTCCGGGGTTGATGACGACCCCGTCGATCGCGATTGGAACGTTGACCGAACCGGGTGTCGATTTCACGGTGCCTTGGCACGACACATGTCGGGTCCACACCGCGAAGCCCATTTCCCGAAGGTCGGCGGTGTCGCGAACGGCGGCGTCCGTGACGAGGCCACGGACGCCGCGGGTCATCAGCGATGTCGCGAGCAGATCCCCGAAGCCACCGTGGGTGGAAGGAGCGGTGGTGGCGACGACGAGGATGTCGCCCTCTTTGCAGACTTCGACCGCTGCGTGGATCATGCCGTTGTCGCCGGGATGGCTCAGCACGGTCACGGCATTTCCGGCAACCTTGACGCCTTGTTGAATAGGTCGAATCTCGGGACCCAAGTACCCGCGGCGACCAATTGCCTCGTGGACGGTCGCCGTTCCGATCGGGGCGAGCTGGTCGACGATGTCGAGTGATGTTCGTTCGATCGTTGCCTTCACAACATGACGGTTCATTGTCTCGCGCTCCGTTCGGGTCGTTCGAACCACGAAGGCCCAACTCGCTTCGCTCGTCGATTCATGAGATTTCCAAACGCGGGTAAACCCGCTTGACGTTGTCTTCGAACACCTTCTGTTTGGCCTCGGCGTCGAGCGACGAGTTGTCGATGTACACCTTGGTGTCGTCCCAGTACTTGCCGGTCGACTCGTCGATGCCACGGACGGCGCCCACCATCTCGGAGGCAAACAAGATGTTGTCAACGGGCACGACGTCGAGCAGGAGGTCGATTCCGGGCTGGTGGTAGACGCAGGTGTCGAAGTAGATGTGGTCGAGCAGGCCGTCGAAGTCCCAACCCTTGTCCTGGGCCATGCCTTTAAAGCGGCCCCAGTGATACGGCACGGCGCCACCGCCATGGGGAATCACGAATCGCAGGTTGGGAAAGTCGGCCATAAAGCCCGAGCTGAGGGCTTGCATGAAGGCCGTGGTGTCGGCGCCGAGGTAATGCGACCCAGTCGAGAAGAAGTGATCGTTGCACGATGCCGATACGTGGATCATGGCCGGCACGTCGAGCTCGCACATCGCCTCATACAGGGGCCACCAGTACTCATCCCACAGCGGCGGGGTGTCGTTCCAGAATCCGCCCGAAGGGTCGGGGTTCACGTTGCAGCCAATGAAGTCCATCTCTTCAACGCAGCGCCGCAACTCGGTGACCGAGTTGGCGACGCTGGTGCCGGGCGATTGGGGTAGCTGACATACCGGCGCGAAGTTCTCGGGGAAGAGATCGCACACGCGCTTGATCAGCTCGTTCTGATGCTGCGACCAGAATTTCGAGGTGTGTTCGTTGCCGATGTGATGCGCCATCCACGATGCCCGAGGCGAAAAGATCGTGAGGTCGGCGCCGCGTTCGCGCTGGAGCTTGAGCTGGTTGAGTTCGATGCTCTCGATGATCTCGTCATCGGAGACATTCATCGTTCCCTTCTCGCCAACGAAGGCAGCGTCGGCGGCGACGGCCTGCTTCTGCGCCTCACGCCAATCGGTTACCCCTTGGGGGAACGTGGTGTAGTGCCCGTGGCAATCGATGATCTTGCCCATGGCTCAGCCGTGTAACCGCTGGTCGAGCTTGTGGAGCCACTCATAACAACCCATCACCTGGTGCACCGAGCTGTTTGGCTCACGGCCCTCGTGGATCGCAGAGATGAACTCGCGGTCTTGGAGTTCGATCCCGTTCATCGACACGTCGACGCCCGACACGTCAATGACCTCGTCTCGGCCGGTAATGAGGTCGTCGTAGCGGGCGAGGTAGGTCCCGTTGTCGCCGATGTAGCGAAAGAAGGTTCCGAGCGGCCCGTCGTTGTTGAACGACAGCGCGAGCGTGAGCAACTGGCCGCTGGCGGTCTTCATCTGGATCGACATGTCCATGGCAATGCCGAGCTCGGGATGGTGTGGCCCTTCCATGATGTTGGCCTCCACGATCTCCTCGCCGGTTTGATACTTGAAGAGGTCGACGGTGTGCGCAGCGTGATGCCAAAGCAAATGATCGGTCCAGCTGCGCGGTTCGCCCTTGGCGTTGGAGTTCGTCCGACGGAAGAAGACGGTCTGCACGTCCATGTGCTGGATGTTGTATTCGCCAGCCTGGATCTTGTTGTGCACCCACTGATGCGACGGGTTGAAGCGACGGGTGTGGCCGACCATGCACACGAGGCCGGTCTCTTTTTGCTTCGCCGCAACGGCACGGGCATCTTCGAGGCTGTCAGCGAGAGGGATCTCTACTTCGACGTGCTTGCCCGCGTCCATGCACGCAATTGCTTGGGCGGCATGCATTTGCGTTGGCGTGGCCAAGATGACCGCTTCGACCTCATCGTCGGCAAGGATCTCGTCGAGGGTCGTGGCCCACTTGGGTATGCCGTGTTCGGTGGCGTAGGCCTCGGTGCGTTCTGCGGTGCGGCCAAAGACCGATACGACTTCGACGCCGTCGATATTGCGCAGCCCATCGAGATGTTTGGTGGAGAACGCCCCTGTTCCTCCCAGTGCCACCTTCATCTTCTTCCCTTCCTCGCCACGGTCGCCGTTCCTAACGATCGTGATCAATCGAGACACTACACTCGTGCGCCATGTGGTTTGAAGTCCCGTGCATGGTCATGCGAGGTGGTTCCTCCAAGGGCGCGTACTTCCTCGAGGCTGACCTCCCCACCGATTCTGACGAGCGCGACGACGTGCTGCGCCGGATCCTCGGCTCGCCCGATGCGCGCCAGATCGACGGCATTGGCGGGGCCCATCCGCTTACGTCGAAAGTGGCGATTGTTCGGCCCGCCGCGGACGCTGACGTCGACGTCGAATATCTGTTCTTGCAGGTCGGGGTCGACACCGACATCGTGACCGACCGGCAGAACTGCGGAAACCTGCTCGCCGGCGTCGGCCCGTTTGCCCTCGAGCGTGACCTGCTCAAGATCGAGGCTGGCTCGACCGAAGCCACCGCTCGCATATTGATGCGAAACACCGACACGATCGCTACGGCCCGCTTCGCCGTGAGTAACGGAGCGCCTCACTACGACAGCGGTGATGAGGGCGCTGTCGCCATATCGGGTGTGCCAGGCACTGGCTCGCCAATCCATCTCGAGTTCGACGACCTCGGCGGCGGGTCATGCGGCGCGATGCTCCCCACCGACCACGCAGTCGATGTCATCGACGGCGTCGAGTGCACTCTCGTCGACAACGGCATGCCCGTCGTGGTGATGCGCGCAACCGACCTCGGGGTCACCGGCGCCGAGGCGTGTGCCGAGCTCGAAGCCAACGAGATCCTGCGAGCCAAGCTCGAATCGATCCGCCTCCAGGCAGGGTTGCTCATGAACCTCGGCAACGTCTCCGACACGACCGTCCCGAAGATGACCATGGTTTCTGCGCCCACCGGCGACGGCCACATCGCTACCCGCACGTTCATCCCCCACCGGTGCCACGAAGCAATCGGAGTGCTCGGCGCGGTGTCCGTAGCAACAGCCGCGCTGCTACCCGGGTCGGTCGCAGCAGAGGTGGTCGTCAAACCAACGAGCAACACCGTTCGCCTCGAACACCCCACCGGGTTCTTCGACGCGGTCCTCAAAATGAATGGGACCGAAGTCGAACGAGCCGGGATCGTGCGAACTGCTCGCAAGCTGATGGACGGGCTCGTCTACCCGCGCTCGAAGGACTGAGATGGCCACTACGAACCCGCCGCACGACTTCCCCCTCGAACGCACAGTGCCGGGCCCGCGCTCGCTTGCGAGCGCTCCGACCCAGGTCGTTGCGCCACCGTTGGCGTGCGATGCGCACTGCCATGTGTTTGGCCCCGCCGGACAGTTCCCGTTCTCGCCGAATCGTAAGTACACCCCACCCGACTCGGGCATCGACGACTTCGAACGACTGCAAAGCACCCTCGGCTTGCAGCGCGCAGTGTTTGTGCAAGCGAGCTGTCATGGCACCGACAACTCAGCCATGCTCGATGCAATCCAGCGCGGCAACGGTCGCTATGGCGGTGTGGCGATGATCGACGAGAGCTACACCGACGCCGACCTCGCCATGCTGCACGAGAACCAGGTGCGAGGCATTCGGTTCAACTTCGTTGCCCACCTTGGTGGCGCACCCGACATGGAGGTGTTCTGGCGGCTCGTCAACCGGGTCGCCCCGCTCGGGTGGCACATCGTGTTGCACATGGATGCGAAAGACTTCAGCACCTACGAGGCCGTGCTCGACGAGATGCCCGTGCCATACATCATCGACCACATGGCCCGGGTCCCCGCAGCCGACGGTGTCGACCAAGAGCCGCTGCAGCTGCTACTCAACCGAATGCGCACCGACGACAAGTGCTGGGTGAAGATCTCCTGCGCTGAACGGCTTACCGAGGGCAAGGTTGCACCGTTCCACGATGTGATCCCCATTGCTCAGGCCGTCGTCGAAGCAGCACCAAACCGAATCCTATGGGGCACCGATTGGCCGCATCCAAACATGGCAGAAATGCCAGACGAAGGTGCGCTGCTCGATTTGCTCGGCCAGATCGTTCCCGACGAGACAACCCGCAACATGATCCTCGTCGATAACCCGCAGGTTCTCTACGACTTTCACTGACCGGTCTCCATGCGGCTCCCGTTCGCCAGCTCGAAACCAAGAAAGTAACGTCCGTTACTATGAAGACTCAGGTAGCGATCATTGGAGCAGGGCCAGCGGGCACATTGCTCTCGCACATCCTGAAACAACGAGGCATCGAGTCGATCGTCGTCGAGCGCCAGTCACAGGACTACGTGCTGTCGCGAATCCGGGCAGGCGTCCTTGAGTGGACGAGCGTCGAAGTACTTACCGCTGCTGGCCTGGGCGACCGGATTGCGAGCGAGGGCAACCGCCACGGCAGCGTAAAGATTGCCTACCGCGGTCGAGACATCGTCGATATCGAGTTCGAACGCCTTGCAGGCAAGCCCATGGTTGGCTACGGCCAAACCAAGATTCAAGAAGACCTCTACGCGGCGGCCAAAGAGCATGATCTCCCCCTCATCTTCGAGGCGAGCGATGTCGCCATCCACGACGTCACCACCGATTCACCGTCGGTTACCTTCACCGCAAATGGTGATGCCCAACGAATCGAATGCGACTACATCGCTGGCTGTGATGGTTCGCACGGCGTCAGCCGAAACGCAATCCCCGAAAACGTGAGATCGGAATACGAGTCGGCCTATCCCTTTGGGTGGCTCGGCATCTTGTCCGAGACTCCACCGCTCCCACACCTCATCTACGCAAACCACGAAAAGGGTTTCGCCCTGTGCTCTGCGCGCAACCCAATGCTCAGCCGGTACTACGTTCAATGCTCCCTCGACGACACCGTCGACGACTGGTCCGACGACCGCTTCTGGAGCGAGCTGCTCGAACGGCTCCCGCCGTCAGAAGCCGAGCAAGTCGTAACGGGCCCATCGATTGAAAAGTCGATCGCTCCACTGCGTAGCTACGTCATCGAACCAATGCAGTACGGCAAAATGTTTCTCGCTGGCGACGCAGCGCACATCGTGCCCCCGACGGGGGCCAAGGGGCTCAATCTCGCCATCTCCGACGTGCACTACCTCACGAACGCATTCGACGCGCACTACAACTCCGGAGATACGTCATTGCTCGACGACTACTCTCAGACCGCGCTCAACCGGGTGTGGTCGAGCGTGCGATTTAGTTGGTGGATGACAACGCTGCTGCATCGCTTCCCCGGCCACACCGCATTCCAACAACGAATGCAAGAGGCCGACCTCGAACACCTCACCCGCTCTGAATCTGCAATGCGCAACACCGCGCAGCAATACGTTGGTCTTGATCTCTAGGAGGACACATGGGATTGGATAAGCCGTACCTCGACATTCCGGGGACAACCATTTTCGACAGCGACCAGGCAGCCAAGGGCTACCACCTCAACATGTTCGCCATGTCGTTGAAGGACGAGGCGAACCGCGACAAGTTCAAAGCCGATGAGCGGACGTATCTCGACGAGTGGCCAATGACCGAGGAACAGAAACAAGCCGTTCTCGATCGAGACCTCAACCTGATGCTCGAGCTCGGTGGCAACATCTATTACTGCGCCAAGATCGGTGCAAGCGACGGGCTCAACTACGTCCAGATCGTCAGCTCGATGACCGAAAACGACGCCGACGCCCACCGCCAAATGATGATCGACGGCGGCCGCTCCCCCGACGGAAACCGCTACCTCCACGAATGGGACAATCAGGGACAGTCCCCAACTGTTGCAACTGAGGGAGAGAGCTAATGGCTCAGATTTCTGCTTCGATGTACACCTCGCACGTGCCGCTTATCGGCGTCGCCGTCGACAAGGGCCTGACACAAGACGACTACTTCAAGCCGCTCTTCGACGGCTATGAGCCTGGGCGTGAATGGGCCAAGAAGAACACCCCCGATGTCGTTGTCCTCGTGTTCAACGACCATGCGAACGCCTTCGGTCTCGACATCGTGCCGACGTTTGCTCTTGGCATGTCCGAGACGTTCCAACCCGCAGATGAAGGCTGGGGCGCGCGTCCGGTTCCGGTCATTGAAGGTCATCCGCTTCTCGCCGCACACATTGCCCACTCGGTAATCCGTGACGACTTCGACCTCACGCTCGTGTCGGACGTTCCCGTCGACCACGGCTGCACGGTGCCGCTATCGGTCATGTATGACCAGCCCGACGCATGGCCGTGCAAAGTGATTCCACTTTTTGTCAACGTCGTGCAATACCCAATCCCCTCGGGCAAGCGTTGCCTCGAGCTCGGCAAGGCCATCCGCCGGGCGGTCGATTCGTTCGACGAAGATCTCGACGTGCAGATCTGGGGCACGGGCGGAATGAGCCATCAGCTTCAGGGCAAACGTGCCGGGCTCATCAACCAACCGTGGGACAACGAGTTCATGCAGCGCATGATCGACGACCCCGAAGACCTCGCCGCCATGGAACACGTCGAGTACGTGCGTGAGGCGGGCTCGGAGGGCATCGAGCTGGTCATGTGGCTTGTGGCTCGCGGCGCAATGTCGGACGTCGCTGGAGGCGCAGCGCCGACCGAAGTTCACCGGCACTATCACGTGCCTGCAAGCAACACGGCTGTCGGGCAACTGATCCTCGAAGACAACTCCTAAGCCAATGGCAGAGAGTACGGAGAACACTATGGACATCGCTGGAAGCAACATCATCGTTACCGGAGGCGGTTCGGGAATTGGCAAGGGCATGTGCGAACGGTTCAACGCCCTCGGTGCGGCCAACATCGTCGTAGCCGATCTCAACATTGAGAGCGCCACCGCAGTCGCAGAATCGATCGGTGGCATTGCCCTCGAGTGTGATGTCGCCGACGACGCTTCAGTTGCGAAGTTGGTGGATGACACCATTGCCTCGATCGGGCACATCGATTTCTTCTTCGCCAACGCCGGAGTTGGTGTGGGCGCCGGCATCGAGGCCACCGACCAGATGTGGGACCTGTCCATGAAGGTCAACGTCATGGGCCCGGCGATTGCTGCTCGCCATGTCATCCCGCACATGGAAGAGCGTGGCCAAGGGACCTTCATCGTGACCGCGTCGGCCGCTGGGTTGAACACCGGGCCAGTGTCGTTCAACTACGCGGTGAGCAAACACGCTGCGATCGGTGTGGCCGAGTGGTTGGCAATAAACCACGGCCCGAAGATCACCGTGCAGGCCATCTGCCCCACGATTGTCGACACGCCGATGGCCTCCGACTTTGGCAACGTGATGTTCCAAGCGCTTTCGGTCGACGATGTTGTCGATTCGATCGTGGCAGGTATCGAGTCGGGAACGTTCATCATTGCGCCGAACGATCAGGCCATCAACATGTTCCAGGCCAAGGCCAACGATTACGACGGATTCCTCGGCAACCTCCAAGAACGAATCGCCTCAATGAAGAACGCCGACTAAGGACTTCGGCCGCGGCCGGACACGCCTGCAACAGTTGGGGACAGTCCCTAACTGTCCCAGCTTGAGCTCCACCAAGATGGAAGATTGTTGATCGGACCGATCTTCTCGATGACCTCTACCCATAGTCTCTGAAAGAGCTCGTCATCTTGAAGCAGTGATCTGGCTCGCGACGCTTGAGAGCGAACACCGGACGGCGAAAGCTGCAGTTGCGATGCCACGTCCTTGCTGGTCTGGCCAAGATGATCGAGAGCGATCAGACATACCAAGCGAAGCCTGAACCGTTGGAGGAGCTTTCGATCCGATGGCGTTCCTGTTGGCATTGACTCAGTCACGACGCGCACAGCGTCCTGCACACCGACAATGTCGGGTTCTTGAAGATTGTTGGACGGATCTTCAACGAAGTCTCGAAACACCTCACGAGACCCACCGAACAACTTCAGTGTTGGTTCCGACACGACAAAGTCGAGCGGCCGTAGCCCGAGGTACACCGCATGACTGGACCATCGATAGCGAGCGAGATCCATGTTCTTGTCGATCGCAAGCGGGTTCCGGTGGATGTAGCGAACCGCATTCCGGTGGTAGCGCTCGTCGTGTATCGGGTTCGAATAGAACCGACCGGAGAACAGCGGACCGTCGACGTCATGGCGGTCGTTGAAGTACTGCGTATAAAGAAATCCAAGACGATGCATTGCCTTGGCCATCTCCTCAAGCGAGCACGCCAACACCAGGTGGTAGTGCGTGGTCATAAAGCAGAACGCCTCTACCTCCACCTCAAAGCGGACGTCGAAGTCGCGCAGGATTCGCAGAAAGAACCATCGATCCTCGTCGTCGCGGAACGCTGCCCTATTCAGCGACGCTCGATTGGTGATGTGGTGGCGCTCGCCATGCTTCTGCTGCCGAGAAATTCGAGACATCGCGCGACAGTACCCACGCGCTATGACAACGCCAGTTGCAACACTTGGGGACTGTCCCCAAGTGTTGCAGTTAGGTGTTGAGGCGGGCTCGGGCGGCGGCTGGGGTTTCGGCTTGTTCGCCGCGCACGATTGCTTCTTTGCGCATGAGCTTCACCGGCACGCCTTGGTTGTCGCCGGCGGGCAACACGTCAGGCGGGTAGATCGCAATCTTCTGCTTGTCGGCGATTCGGCCGCCGTCCATGTCGAGGTCGCGGGCGTTGGTGCCCTTGGTTGGGTGGACGGTCTTGCCCTCGACAAACTCGAGGTCCCACCACCACTTCTTGATGGGGTTGATTGAACCGTTGCCGACCTTGTCGTCGAGGTCGGCAATGAACTTGCGAGCAAACGGCAACTTGATGGCGGCCCAAAGGAACGGTCGCTCGGAGAGCACGCCCTCGACGTTGTAGGGGCAGGTCTTCATGCATCGACCGCACGCCGAGCCCTTCAGGTTGCCGAGGCGATACTTCGTGCACTTCTCGACGTCGGGCTTCCACGTTTCGTAGCCGTTGAACATGATCTTGTCGCCAAACGGGATTGCCCCGCACGGACATTCACGGGCGCACTTCGTGCACTTGCTGCAGAAGTCCTGCAAGCCAAAGTCGATCTTGAGGTCGGGGGTGAGTTCCATGTCTGTGGTCAAAACAACCGACTTGAAGCGAGGCCCCACAAACGGGTTGAGCACGAGCTCGCCGATGCGGCTCATCTCGCCGAGGCCAGCCTCCAACACGAGGGGAATGTGGAGGACCTCGGAGTCCTTGTTCGTGTGGCTGCGGGCGCTGTAGCCGAGCAATCGCAAGTGCTCGGCCATGATCCCGGCAATCTGCGCGCCGCGCATGTAGGCCCGCATTGATTGGGCGCCCGAGATCCAGTCGTCCCCGCTGGCACCTTCCATTGTCTCGTAGCCCTGGTCGAGCAAGATGACCACGCCGTATTTGTGGTGCGGGGTGATCTCTTCGCCCTTGCCGTTGTGCGAATACCAGGCATATTCGGGCACCTCGCACACGCCGACCATGTCTCCGCCCAAGTGATAGGCGAGCGCCTTAACCGCGTCGGCATTTCGACCAGCATCGCTGGTCCCCGGCGCAACCTCACCGGCGACGTCGCCGTCTTGGTACGGGACCATCGCACCGATCTGCTGGATGTAGGCCTGCGCCGACGGAGTCTTGTACGAGAAGATGCCGACGTCCTTCTTGAACTTCGGTCCCATGTCGCCATGCGCGGCAC
>CAZMYN010000036.1:0-8998 GCA_964570495.1 uncultured Acidimicrobiales bacterium
GAACAAGAAGCCCTGCATGTATCGACAGCCGTGCGACACGAGGAAGTTCACCTGTGCTCGTGTCTCGACACCCTCGGCAATCACGTCGAGGTTCAAACCTCGGGCGAGGGAGATAACGGCGGTAACGAGCGGAGCGCCGGATTCACCAATGCGATTGATGAATGAGCGGTCGATCTTGAGCGTGTCGACGATAATGCGATCGAGATAGTCGAGCCCGGTATGTCCAACACCGAAATCGTCGATCGCTGTGCGAATACCCATCTCACGGAACCGAGAGAGCGTCGCGTTCACTTCTTCTGGCTTCTCCAACGCAATCGTCTCGGTGAGTTCAAGCTCAAGGCGACCGGGCTCAAGGCCTGATTCGCGCAGCGCCTGGCTCACGGTGTCGGTGAGGTGCACGGACTTTTGGAACTGTCGTGGCGACAAGTTGACCGCAACGTTGATCGGCGGAAGCCCGATGTCGGACCACCGCGCTGCGGTTCTACACGCCTCGCCGATGATCCATTCGCCGATCGAGTCGATAAGGCTCGACTCTTCAGCGACAGGAACAAACTTGTCGGGCGAGATCATCCCGAGCGATGGGTGGTCCCAACGCAGCAGCGCTTCTACGGCGAAGATCTGCCCCGTCGTGATGTCGATCTGAGGCTGGTAGAAGAGCTTGAGTTCTGAGTTGTCGATCGCACGGTGAAGTGCCGCTTCGATTTCGAGGCGATGGGCGCCCGGCACACGCTGTTCTGGCGAGTAGCTCACGACCATGTTTCGGCCGCGTTCCTTGGCCTCGAACATTGCCGTATCGGCGTTCTCGATGAGCTCTTCGACCGTTCCGCCATCCTTGGGGAATTCGGCGATACCGATCGAAGGCGTCACGTAGATATCGCGCAAACCAACGTCGAACGGTTCGAGGAACTGGTCGAGGAACAGACGGCCAATCGCATGGGAGTGGCGGGCGTCCTTCACCGCAGGTACGAGGATCGCGAACTCGTCGCCGCCGAGTCGTGCAACGGTCAGATTCGCGCCAACCCGCAAAGATGCGTCGTGGAGGCGGCCCGCAACCTGGCGCAGCAGTTCATCGCCCGCCTCGTGTCCGAGGGTGTCGTTGACGGCCTTGAAACGGTCGAGATCGAGGAACATCGTCACAAAGCGAGCATCGCGCAAGCGTGCGCTCTCGATCGCCAGTTCAAGACGGGTAAAGAAGAGCGGACGATTGGGGAGATTGGTAAGCGGATCGTGCTGTCCTTGATGTTCGACAGCGACCCAACGTTTGACCAGGCCGAGCAAGTGGATGGCAACGAGCAACGCAAGCGCACTCGATCCAATGGTCACGATCGGCAGAGACAACGTGAGGTCGGTGAGCAAGTCGATACCGATGAGGACTGGGCCAACGAGTACGACCGAGAACGAGATGAGGCTTCGCCGGACGTTGACTTCCGAGGTCGTGATCAGCGCCGGGGCGAAGCTGGGAGCACAGTTCGGGTGCAGATAGGCAGCACTCGCGGTGCCGAGTCCGATGAGCGCCAACGTGGGGATGAGTCCATCGCTGTAGTCAGCGGCGAAGTTCGCGATGACCAGGAGGAACGCTGTTGTCCCTCCAGCAGCGAGGATAAGCGGAGTCGAGAGCGTGTCTTTGTCGTACCCGACGAGCCAATATATGAAGAACATCGCGAACATGGCAAAGCCGAGCGAGACGCTGTTCAAGGCCGAGAAGATACTGCTGGTCATCGATCTGCTGATGGTCGGCTCAACAATGAGGACGAAGAACATCAACGAGAGACCGGCGCTGACGATAGCGATCTCGCGTTGGGTGATCTCGGGTCGACTTCCCAGTCGGTACGCGACAACACGGGCAACACCGACGGCGCTGATGACCGCTGCAGAGAAGAAGATGAGCATCTGCACCGATTCGGGACTTATGAGCCCGACTACGGCAACGAATTGCCCGGCAACGACGAGGAGTAGGCCGAGTGGGCGGTTGTCGTCGTCGTTGTGCTGTTGTGCCCGAGAGATATCGAACGCGAGCACGCCAGCGATTACGAGCAAGGCAGCGATTGCTCCCAGCGATGTCGAGACAACCTCGACCGCAACGAACAGCGCTGCGACGACGCCCGCGACAACCACGACGAGCCATTCAATTCGATCGATTGTTGGACGCCGGAGATTCACGAAGTTCCAACGGCAAAAGCGAGTGGAGACGAATAGGTCGCAAGTCTCAATTTTGCCGCCCTGGTTGGTTAGTAGAGGTCGGGGAACCGACTACAGCGTGAGGCCGTCGCGGTGCTCGATGCGGTAGACCGCTCGGTCGAGCTGCGCCTCGGCGCGAGCCCACGTGTCGAGAAGCGACTCACCGACTCGGCGATGTGCAAAGCCCGTCGATGCGTGGATTCCTGAACGTTGGACTGCATCGGCGATCGATCGCACCTGAGCAACGGTGGTCTGAAGGTCCGGTTGCGGCGCCAACAAGATCGAGATCGAGGAATCGGAGATTGTCTCCAAGCGATCGGTTGGCGAGAGCAGGCGAGAGAGGAGGGTGCGGAGCTGATCCATGGTGCGTTTGCTTACCATGTCGTTGCGTACGCGAACGCTGAGCATCGCTGCCTGGACACCAGCGTCATCAAATGCGCTGCTATCGGAGATGAGAGTGTCGAGCCAACGGCTCGCTGACGCCTGGTCGCTGGCCGGCGTTGCGGTGTGGTCGTGAAGTGCCATATGGGCCTATCGGCTCAACGTGGCCCGGGCTAAGCGGTCCAGGCAAAAAAACTTTTGACCCCAATTCTGGGTGCGTGCGCCGATGCCAGCAGGTGTCCTCCTGGCGAGCTTGATCCGTAGTGTCACACCCCATCTTTACGATGTGGCTATGTCGAAATTTCACCCCTCTGGACCCCACAAGTCAACAAGTCGGACTCGCCTGCGCTGTGTAGATCGGGGGCATCGACGTGCCCTCGTCGACGAGCTGGAACCCGCCACGCGGGCTCTTCACGTCGAAGTTCTACGAGTGACCCTCGCCGAAGGAGTACCCGTAAACCCGGGGGCCTTGGCGATCGTGCTATCGGCTCACGACGAACGAGCCCCGCAACCTTTGCTCTTTACGGCCAATGACGTGACCGAGCTGCTCTGGTTTGGTGTGGCCGAATTCTGCGAGGAGTACGGGCTCGAAGTCCCTGCTGGATGTAGCGACGCACTGCACGCCGTCCTCGCAATCGGGGATGCCACGGGCCAGCTTCATCCCGACAGCGACTCACCCCGCACCCTGTTCAATGCCTTCCGCGAGCTCGCGGCGAACGCGCGAATCTAGGAACAACCCGAGCCATATTGCGCCCCTGGTCGTTCCTAGATTCGAGCCGTGCGTAGTGGGAAGTCTCTAGACGAAGACGCTGGCGAACACGAGGCTCACGATGGTCATCACCTTGAGCAAGATGTTCATCGCAGGACCCGACGTGTCCTTGAACGGATCGCCGACGGTGTCACCGACCACTGCGGCTTTGTGAGAGTCCGAGCCCTTGCCACCGTGGTGGCCAGACTCGATGTACTTCTTCGCGTTGTCCCAAGCGCCACCTGCGTTTGCCATGAAGATGGCAAGTGCGAAGCCGGTCACCAGTGAGCCAGCGAGCAAGCCGCCGAGCATGTTCACCGAGATAAAGCCGACCACGAGAGGTACGACGACGGCGAGAGAGCCCGGAATGATCATTTCCTTCAATGAGGCTGTGGTCGAGATGGCAACGCATCGAGCCGAGTCGGGAATGACGCCCTCTTTGCCTTCGCGAAGTCCTGGAATCTCGCGGAACTGACGGCGTACCTCTTCGATCATTTCTTGGGCTGCACGGCCGACCGCATCGATGGTCAGCGCAGCGAACAAGAAGGGGAGCGCTGCACCGACGAAGAGTCCAGCAAACACGTCGACTTCACCAACATCGAGGCTGAGGCTTCCGCCTGCCTGGATAACCGCAAACTCAAAGCTCTTGAACAGTGCGAGTGCAGTGAGTGCCGCTGAGCCAACAGCGAAGCCCTTCGCGACTGCAGCTGTCGTATTGCCGAGCGAATCGAGGGCATCGGTTACCTCTCGCACGCTCGGGTCGAGCTCTGCCATTTCGGCAATACCGCCAGCGTTGTCGGCGATTGGGCCGTACGCATCGACCGAGACAACAACGCCTGTTGTTGCGAGCATGCCAATGGCGGCGACGGCGATGCCGTAGATGCCGCCGTCGAGTTCGTTGATGTTCTCGAACGCCAGCTGGCCGCCCCAGAAGGCGACGCCGATTCCGACCAGGATGAGCGCTACCGACGCAGCGACCGAGACCATGCCGGCGGAGATGCCGCCGAGGATGGTGGTCGCAGGGCCGGTTTCAGTCTGTTCGGCAATCTTCTTTACCGGGCTGAAGTGGTCGGAGGTATAGAACTCGGCGGTCTTGCCGAGCGCCCAACCGACGATGAGCCCGCCGATAACAGCAATGGCGAGGCCGATCGGTTGGTCGAAGTCGTCGTTTCCGCCGAACAGCCAGAAGGCAATGGCGATCGTGGCGACGATCGTGATGAGCATCGCGACGTTGGTTCCTCGGTGCAGGGCCTTAGAAAGCGCCTTTGAGTCGGTCGAGTCGCCGCCCTTGATCAGGAATGAGCCAATGATCGACGCAATCATGCCAACGAAGGCGACCGCAACAGGAAACATGAGCAGCGAGAGGTTCGTATCGACGCCGGTTGCCTCACCAGCGGTGATCGACAACGCGAATGCGACGAGCGAAATCGGCGCAATGATCGAGCCGGCGTAGGACTCGAAGAGGTCGGCGCCCATTCCAGCAACGTCGCCGACGTTGTCGCCGACATTGTCGGCGATGGTGGCTGGGTTTCGGGGGTCATCTTCGGGGATACCGGCTTCGACCTTGCCGACGAGGTCAGCACCGACGTCAGCGGCCTTGGTGTAGATGCCACCACCCACACGGCTGAACAACGCAATCGTTGATGCGCCCAAGCCGTAGGCGGTGACGATCTCGAAGGCTTCGTCGGCCTCGAGGAAGACAACAAAGATCAAATAGACGATCATGAGGCCGCCGAGTGCGAGCCCGGCAACCGAAAAGCCCATGACCGCGCCACCGCGGAAGGCAATCGGCAGTGCTTTACCGGGTCCGTCCTTGGCTGCTTCGGTGGTACGAGCATTGGCCATGGTGGCAACGGTCATGCCCGCATAGCCAGCAGCAGCCGACAGCACAGCGCCGATCAGATACGTGATCGCCGCGAGCACATTGATCAGAATGGCCAGCACGATGGCGAGGACCGCAGCAAACCCAGCAACCCAGGTGTACTCCTGTTTCAGAAAGGCTTTCGCTCCCTTCTGAATCTCGGTCATCAAGAAGACCATGCGTTCGTTGCCAGGACTGGCAGCCTTTACGTTATTGAAAAAGAAACCGGCCACTCCAAGTGCGGCGATCGCCGACACTAGGGCCAGGTAGGGAATTGCATCCAAGGTTTGTCTCTCCGTCTACACGCGCCTTATGGCACGACCGCTAAGTTTCCCAAAGGTATGGGAGTTGCCCCGCATCCGAACCCGTGCTTTACGACACAACGACGCAAGCGAGACCCATGAACGATAGCGGAACATCGGTGCGGAAACGATTGCTGGGCGAGCGATCCTTACTTAGTGGTAAGAAGCAGCTCGAAGCCTCGCAAGCCGTGGCCGAAAGGGTCGTGGGTTCGGTACCCGCATCTGCGGGTGTAGTCGCTGGCTATTTGGCACATGGCGGCGAGGTCGACGTCCACTCCGCTCTCGTCGCGCTGATCGAGCGGGGTTGGAAGGTCGTGCTTCCCGTTTGTGGCCAGGAGGCGTCCATGGAGTTTGCTCCCTGGAGCCCCGGCGAGGAGCTCCGCCCCAACCGGTACGGGATTGGCGAACCGCAAACCAACGCCATTTCGATTGCCGATATCAGCGTAGTTTTGGTCCCTGGAGTCGGTTTCGACACGATGGGCAACCGCATTGGCCACGGCGTTGGGTTCTACGATCGGTTCTTTACTCGTTGTAACGAGCAGGGCCATAGGCCGCTGCGCATCGGGATCGCCCACGATCTTCAGATCGTCGAGCTTCCGCCGCCAGCGCCATGGGATGTGCCAATGGATCGGATACTTACGCCAACGAAGGTGATAGACAGGGATTTGTGCGCGTAATTGTCGTAGGGGCCGGAGAGGTCGGCTCGTATGTTGCCGACCGGCTAAGCCGCCAGGGGATTGACGTGTATGTGATCGAGCGTGACGCGAAGCGCGCTGCTCATTTGGCCGAAACCTCCGACGTTGAGGTGATCACGGGATCGGGGACTCATCCAGCGACCTTGGCGATCGCTGGGCTTGAAAGCGCGGATCTGCTCGTTGCGGTTACAAAGAACGACGAGGTCAACCTGATCTCCTCGATGCTCGCGAAAGAAGCCGACGTGCCTCGTACGATCGTGCGGCTCGAAGCCCCGGAGCTACGCGGTCAGGACGCAGCGGCGCTTCGTCGCGCATCTCGCGCTGATCTGTTCATCGACCCGGACGAAGAAACCGCGCAAGAGGTGCTCTCGCTTATCGAAATGCCCGGCGCTTCCGAGGTGGCCAAGCTCGGCAACAGCGAGGTGCTCGTGATCGGCGCGCGCGTGCCGGCGGAGGCCCCAATCGTCAACAAGTCCTTGATCGAGATCGGGGTCGAGAACGAACCGGAATGGGACTTCATCGTGGCGACGATTCGCCGCGGCGAGTCCGCAGTTATCCCGCGCGGCGATTACACGATCGAGGAAGGCGATGTTGTTCGAATTGTGTGCAAGCGCACCGCTCGACGCAAGGTCGCCAAGCTGCTCGGCCTCGCACGCGACGTTCCCCGAGAGATTCTCCTTCTCGGTGGAGGACGAACCTCGACGCTCGTGGCCGAAAAGCTCAGCCAAACGGGCGCTCGAGTGCAGATGATCGAACGAGACCCCGAACGCGCACGGGTCATTGCCGAACAACTCGACGGGGTTCGGGTGTTGAACGGTGACATCACCGACTCCGATGTTCTCGATGAGGCAGATCTGCCCCGCATTGAACTCGTGGCTGCCCTTACCGGTGAAGACGATGCGAACGTTCTCGCGTCGGTATACGCAAAGGCGGCTGGGGTTCCTGAAACAATCGCTGTGGTCCATCGCCTCAACTTCCTTTCGCTACTCGACCAGGTCGGCGTCGATGCAGCGCTATCGCCTCGAACCGCTACAGCGAACGGGGTTCTGCGTTTCGTGCGCGGCGACCTTGCCCAGGTAGCAACCTTCTTGCAGGGGGAGGTCGAGCTTCTCGAGTTCGAACTTCACAACGGAGCACACGCCGATGGACAGCCAATCAGCGATCTCCAGCTTCCTCGCGACGTGCTCATCGCTGCGATCGTGCGTGACGGTAGGGCCCAGATCGCACGCGGCCGAACCACCCTCCGCAAGGGAGACCACGTCATCGTTATCGCCGAACCCGAGTCGGTGGAGACCGTGGCGCGACTGCTCGACTAGACACCATGTCTGACACCCTCGCCCCCAAGAGCACCGACACCAAGATGCGGCGCGCCGGCGGCACACCACGGGTCCTACCGCTGCCCTTTGGCATTGGTCTGGCGACCGGCGGTGTCTGCGTCACGCTCGCTGCGGTCGTTGGGCTCATCGGTGGTGGCGCGATGACCAGCACTGTGCGGACTGCCGAATTGATACTTGGCTTTGCGTCGATCTTGATCGGGTTCGTGTTCGTTCGCGCACAGGCCGATCAAGCAATCACCCGGGCAGCAGCGATGTCGATGTTCGTTGCTGGGTGGACCGGCATGAACCTGGTAGCCATCGCGTCCTTTTGGCTGTCGGGTGAGCTTGGGTCGCCGCTCGACGCCGTCTTCGAAGCGGTCAGCGCGTCGACCACGACCGGTTTCACCACGGTCGCCAACCCGGCCGAGCTGAGCTATTCGCTGCGGTTCCTGCGTGTGGCGATGCCGTGGGCGACGGGCCTCGGGGTGTTGCTCGTGAGTATGGGCGTCTTGCCCGCAGCGATCGCCGGAGCTGAACTGTTGCCTGAGCGCCGGATCCGTGGCCAGCGAAAGCTCGTCACATCGCTCGGCGTTGGCGTGCGCAACATTCTTGGCCTGTACGTCTTGCTTACGTTCACGCTCGCGGTGGCCTTTCTTGTTGCGGGCATGAACCTCTTCGACGGCATTACCTACGCACTCACGACGGCATCGACCGGCGGCATGGCGAACCACGCCGAATCTCTCGCGTTCTTCGATTCGACGGCAATCGAGTGGATTGCCTCGCTTGGGATGGTTGCCGCAGGTGGAAATCTGCTGGTCGTCTGGTGGGCGATCCGTGGCCGATTCGAATCGGTCTGGCGTTCGACCGAACTCCGCTTGTACGTGACGTTGCTGATCGGTGGCTTTTGCGTGGTTCGCTTTGGAGGCTCGGGGCTTGGTTCGTCCGATGCTGCAGTGGCGATCTCTTCGGCGCTGTCCACGACTGGGCTTCGGTCGGCGAACTGGGCGGCCGGGTCGACGTTGGTTCAAGCCACGATCTTGGTCGCAGGTGGCATTGGCGCAATGAGCGGTTCGGTCGGAAGCGGCTTTCGACAAGCCCGCGTCGCTCGGATTGCCTTGGAAGTCCGACGAGGCCTCGAACAACTGCTGACACCAAGCCGAGAGAGCATCATTCGAATCGACGGCGTATCGGTGAAGGAAAAGTCGCTGGCTCTGACGTATGGCTATTTGTGGATGCACGCGTTCACTCTTGGTTTGGTCGCTCTTTTGCTCTACGCACGCGACCTCGACTTCATCGGGACCGTCTCGTTCGCGCTCAATGCCGTGTCAAACGTTGGGTACTTCGTCGACGGAACCCAGGTGCGCTCCCACATCGATCCATCGGGTTGGACACAGATCATCGCCGCCTTTGGAATGCTGCTTGGACGGCTGTCGATCTACCCCGTGTTATTGACGATCGCTGGCGTTGGTCGCTGGTTGGGCCGGCTGCGCCCACATCGCACGATTGGCTCGTCATGA
>CAZMYN010000036.1:9098-19894 GCA_964570495.1 uncultured Acidimicrobiales bacterium
AGCGACCCCAAGACCAGGGACGCGAAGACCAGCGACTCCGACAGCACCGGTAAAGGCGAGACCCACAAGGAGGCTGGATTCGCAGCTCCATCGCGGCGCGTGCGCGCGACGGTCATTCACATCTGCGGGCTGGCACTGCTCGCAATTGCGCCGGGCCTACTCGTGAGCGCCATCGTCGAATTCATTGGCGGTGGCGATGCTGGCTGGGTCTTGGTTGTCTCGGCCGCGATCTTTGCGCTGCTCGGCGGTGTCATGTGGCAGTCCACCCAACTCGGCGACCTGGGAATCCGTACCGTCTTCGCGTCTGTTGCCTGGAGTTGGTTGCTGGTCTCGGTTCTCGGCTCGCTCCCGTTCATCCTCGCCCGGACGTTCCAGCGCGAGGGCGTTGGACGCTGGGTCGAGTTGGCCGACGCCGTGTTTGAGTCCGTATCGGGCTACACCTGCACTGGTTCGACGGTGCTGACGGTGCTACCCGACCTGAACGACCCAAACCCCCAAGTCGGCCGGGGAATCTTGTTCTACCGTCAACTGACCCAGTGGTACGGGGGAATGGGCTTCGTGCAGCTCATCGTGACGGTACTCCCGGCGCTTGGCTCAAAGGCGCTGGGTTTCATGGGCGCCGAGGCCCCCGGACCGACCTCTGACCGGCTCGCTCCACGAGCCGCAGACACCGCCAAGATTCTCTGGAAGCTCTACGTCGGCGGAACGATCCTGATCGCCCTTGCCTTCACCGCTGCCGGAATGAACCTGTACGACGGATTCACCCATGCGCTAACGACAGCAGCGACCGGCGGATTCAGCACCTACAACGACTCCCTCGGCGAATTCGATTCGATTCCGATCGAAATCGTTGCTCAAGTCGCCATGCTCTTCGGCGGCACGAACTGGGCGCTCCACTACCTCTTCATCACCAAAAGCCGGAAGGTGTACAACCAAGATCACGAGTTCCGTGCCTACATTGCGATCTTTGCGATCGGGACGATCGCTGTTACCGCACTTCTCACGACCGGTGGCGAGGTCGCCAGTTTCGGAAACGCTCTTCGCGTCGGCTCGTTCAACGTCGCGAGCTTGTTGTCCAGCACCGGATTCGGAAACGCTCAAGGCGCGGCTACGCCCGGAGACTTTGTGCTGTGGTCTGCAACGCCGCTGGTGATCCTCATGTTGTTGATGGTCGTTGGCGGTATGTCCGGATCAACCGCAGGCGGCGTGAAGGTGATTCGAGCTCGCGTTCTCAGCGCGATCAGTCATCGAACCCTGGCCGTTGCTCGACAACCCCACGCTGTCGTGCCGGTGAAACTCGGTCGAGATGTCGTCACCGAGCGGGTCGTCCATCAGGTTTCGTTGTTCATGATGGTGTACGCCGGTCTGGTCGTAGGCGGATTCCTGGCCGTTTCGGCGCTCGGCGGTGGCGCCGAAGCCTCGATCTCGGCCGTTATTGGATCGCTTGGCAACATGGGTCCAGCCTTTGGCGACGCGGGCCCAACGTCGACCTTCTTGGGCTTTTCCACTCCGGCGCGAGTGCTGCTTGCCTTCTTGATGTTGATTGGACGTCTCGAATTGTTCGCCGTGCTGTTGATGTTCGCAGCGCCTCGCCGGGCGTTGCGACGGCTCCGCCCCCACAAACGGGTCTCTTAGGTCATCAATTCGGCCAGCAACAACGTCATGTCCCACGGGTCGTTGGTTCCCGCAAGTTCGCGGCAACTGTGCATGGCCAGCTGCGGGCAACCAACGTCGAGCGCTCGCATGCCGAGCAACGCGGAAACCGTCGGGCCGATCGTCGAGCCACAGCCCATGTCGGTGCGGTTAACGAAGTCCTGGGTAGATACGCCGGCGCGCTCGGCCGCGAGCATGAAGGTGCCCTGGCTCATGGCATCGGTGGTGTATCGCTGATTGGCGTTGTGTTTGAGAACGGGACCTTCATTGAGTGCAATGTGATGTGCAGGCTCGTGACGGTCGGGATAATTCGGATGGGTCGCGTGAGCGTTGTCGGCGGAGACGAACAGCGAATCTGCAATCGCCGCGGCCTGCGATCGATCCGATGAGTCGACAGCGTTGCCGATCGAGGTCAGTAGGCGGGGGAGAAGGTGCGTTGCTGCTCCGGTCGGGCTCACGGAACCAACCTCTTCATGGTCGAAGAGCGCGACCATCGCATGCTGTTCGTCGCGCTGGTTCCGATGAGTGCGGTGAGCGCTGCATGACAACTCAGCTGATTGTCGAGACGCGCCGCGCTGATGAAGTCGCGATCAACGCCAATCAACGCTGACGGTTGCGTGTCGTGGAGCATCAGATCGGCACCGATGATGTCGGTGCTACTGACCCCGGCAGCCGAGGCAACAACACTCCAGATGTCGCTGGTTTCGCTGCTAGTCAGGCCATAGATCGGGGCGAGATGCTGTTGCCGGTTGAGCCGGAGGCCTTTGTCGTTGATCTCGCGGTCGAGGTGGATAGCAAGCTGGGGGATTCGAAGGATTGGTTCGTCGAGCGAAATGAGTACCTGCTTCGCTGTTGTACCGTCTCGCACGGCAATTCGCCCGGAGAGGCCGAGATCGCGGTCGAGCCATGAGTTGAGCAGCACTCCGCCGTATACCTCAACACCCAAACGGCGATAACCGTGGGTGTCGGCGCTCGGATCGGGCTTGAGACGAAGATTCGGGCTATCGGTGTGGGCGCCCACGATACGAAACGGCGTCTGGCCAGTGGCTCCCTCGGGTATGCGCCACGCAAACAGGGCGCCGTCGGAACGATAGAAGTGGGTTCCCGACGCGGCGAGCGAGTCGAGCGTCAGGCTCTCGGTGAAGCCGGAGTCGAGGAGTAGATCCGCTGCGCTTTCAACGACGTGAAAGGGCGAGGGGGACGAATCGATGAAGCGCAAAAGGGCGTTCGCATGCGCTTCACGAGAGTTTCTGTCGGGTGCCATTTGACCAGTTTGGCCGCTGGCCCGGTGTTGTTGCGAACGCAGTGGCACCGGTATCGTCAAATCAACGGAATGGGCCAACGTCGTCCCAAAACGTACGTACACGCTGACACTTCTGTAAGTCGGCCGATTCGCCTGCGGGATGTCCCGTGAGCTGTTGATCGACGAGATAGGGACGACACCAATGACCTTCGGACTGCCGCCACGGCAGGGCCTCTATGATCCTGCGAACGAACACGACTCGTGTGGGCTGAACTTTGTCTGCGATCTGCGCGGTCGGGCCAGCCACCAAATTGTTCAACACGGCGTTGGAGCGTTGTGTGCGCTCGATCATCGCGGCGCGGCCGGAGCTGACCCCGAGGTCGGGGACGGCGCGGGCATCCTCACGCAGATCCCCGATGGGCTGTACCGAGACGTTGTCGATTTTGATCTCCCCGCTGCGGGAACGTACGCAACCGGAATTGCCTTCCTCCCGAACGATCCGTCCGTTGCCGCCGAGGCAAAAGCCGAGATTCAGCGGATCGCCGTCGAGGAAGGCTTGGTCGTACTTGGCTGGAGGGACGTACCGATCAAGCCCGAGACGATCGGCGCAGGCTCGCGGGTCACGATGCCCGCGTTTAGCCAGCCCTTCTTCACCACCGAAGCGGGCACGTCGGGAATCGAACTAGACCGAATCTTGTACCTTGCACGCAAGCGATTCGAACACGACATTCGTCTCGACGCGGGCCCCGATGAGGCAAACGAGGCCATGGGCGGAGCGTCGGCTCAGCACGATGGCGTCTACTTCCCGTCGCTGTCGTCGCGAACGATTGTGTACAAGGGCATGTTGACGACAGGTCAACTTGCCGCGTTCTACCCGGACCTTGTCGATCAACGCTTCGAATCGGCGATTGCCTTGGTGCATTCGCGGTTCAGCACGAACACCTTCCCGTCGTGGCCGCTGGCTCACCCGTACCGGCTCGTTGCGCACAACGGCGAGATCAACACCATCAAGGGCAATCGCAATTGGATGCAGGCCCGCCACTCTTCGCTCGAGTCTGAGCTCTTCGGTAGTGGCGAACTACAGCGAGCCCTGCCGATCTGCACTCCCGGCGCCTCCGACACGGCTGGTTTCGATGAGGCCCTCGAACTGCTGACGCTTTCGGGCTATTCGTTGCCCGAGGCGATCTTGATGCTGATCCCCGAACCGTGGGAAAACCACGAGTCGATGCCCGAGGATCGAAAGGCGTTCTATGAGTACTACTCGACGCTCATGGAGCCATGGGACGGCCCTGCGTCTGTCTCGTTCACCGACGGCACGACCATCGGTGCGGTTCTCGACCGCAACGGACTTCGTCCGTCTCGCTATTGGGTAACGAGCGACGACCTCGTGGTTATGGCCTCTGAGGTCGGCGTCGTCGATATTGACCAGTCGACGATCATCGAGAAGGGACGCCTCGAACCGGGCCGAATCTTCTTTATCGACACCGAACGTGGCCGGATCCTTCGCGACGATGAAATCAAGAGCGAGGTTGCCTCCAAGCGACCGTACGCACAGTTGGTCGCCGACACGATCGTCCCGCTCGCCGATCTTCCCGAGATCGAGGATCAGCGTGAAGCGAACGCAGATCATGAGACTCACCAAATCGCCTTTGGTTACACCCATGAAGAGCTGAAGCTGCTGATTACGCCAATGCTCACCGACGGTAAGGAAGCGTTGGGCTCGATGGGCACCGACACGCCAATCGCTGCGCTGTCGGAGAAGTCACGGCTTTTGCCCGACTACTTCCAACAGTTGTTCGCACAGGTCACGAACCCGCCCCTCGACGCAATTCGTGAAGAGATCATCACGGCGGTGCAAACAACGTTGGGACCACGGGGAAACCTGCTCGCGCCCGACGCCAGCACCGTCACCCAAATCGGCCTCGTGAACCCCGTGCTCACGCCAGCTGAATTTCGTCGTTTGCTACCCACCGAGGACCCAGGTGAGGGCCTGCGCAGCATGCTCCTCGACATTGTCTTTGATCCCGCCGACGGCCCCGAGGGGATGAAGGCTGCACTCAACGAGTTGCGCGAGACCGCTGCTCGAGCAGTCGCTGACGGCGTACAACTTCTCATCGTGAGCGACCGCAATGTCTCCGCTGTTCAGGCACCAGTTCCCGCGCTGCTCGCGACGGCTGCGGTGCATCATCACCTGGTCTCTGCTGGTGTTCGCGGCCAGGCCGACATCGTTGTTGAAACCGGCGAAGCCCGCGAGATCCATCACGTGGCCACGCTCCTTGGCTTTGGCGCTCGTGCGGTTCACCCGTACCTGCTCTTCGATACGGTCACCGAACTCGTCACCGCTGGTTCCTACGGCATCGACCTCGATGTCGCCGCAGCGCACAAGAACCTGCTGAAGGCGTTCCACAAGGGTCTCTTGAAGATCATGTCAAAGATGGGCATCTCGACAATTGCCTCCTATACCGGCGCCGAGATTTTCGAAGCGATCGGCCTCAACGACGACGTCTTGGGCGAGTACTTCGGTGGGATGGTCAGTCGGCTCGGGGGCGTTGGACTCGACGTGTTGACCGAGGAGACCCTCGAGCGTCATCGTCGTGCATTCCCCGCGAACCCAACACAGCGCGCTCATCGTTCGCTCGAAGTAGGAGGCCAGTACCAGTGGCGCCGCGAGGGTGAATTCCACTTGTTCAACCCCGACACCGTGTTCAAGTTGCAGCACGCGACCCGGGACAAGCGCTTCGACATCTTTCGTGAATACACCACAGCGGTGAACAACCACGCCCAGAACCTTTCAACGCTGCGCGGTTTGTTCGCGTTCAAGGCCGGCATCCGCCCCGCAATCCCGCTCGACGAAGTCGAATCGGTCTCCGACATTGTCAAGCGCTTCTCGACGGGCGCCATGTCCTACGGATCGATCTCGGCCGAAGCCCATGAGACGCTCGCCATTGCCATGAATCGCCTCGGTGCAAAGTCGAACACCGGCGAGGGTGGCGAAGATGACGAACGCTTCGAAACCATGGAGAACGGCGACTCGAAACGAAGCGCCATCAAGCAGGTTGCGTCCGGTCGATTCGGCGTGACATCGAACTACCTCGTCAACGCCGATGACATTCAAATCAAGATGGCCCAAGGCGCAAAGCCGGGAGAGGGCGGTCAACTGCCGGGCCACAAGGTGTACCCGTGGATCGCGAAGACCCGCAAGAGCACTCCGGGTGTCGGGTTGATCAGCCCTCCACCTCACCACGACATCTATTCGATCGAGGACCTCAAGCAGCTCATTTACGACCTGAAGAGCGCGAACCCGCTCGCACGGGTGCACGTCAAGCTCGTAAGCGAACTTGGTGTCGGCACCGTGGCCGCTGGCGTGGCGAAGGCCCACAGCGACGTCGTGTTGATCTCTGGTCACGACGGCGGAACCGGCGCATCGCCGCTCACGTCGGTGAAGCACGCAGGTTCGCCGTGGGAGCTCGGTCTGGCCGAGACCCAACAGACGCTGTTGATGAACGGCTTGCGCGACCGCGTCGTCGTCCAAGTCGATGGTCAGCTAAAGACCGGCCGAGATGTAGTCATTGCGGCCTTGCTGGGCGCGGACGAGTTCGGCTTTGCGACCGCTCCGCTCGTCGTCATGGGCTGCGTCATGATGCGGGTCTGTCATCTCAACACGTGCCCCGTAGGTGTTGCTACCCAGGACCCCGAGCTGCGAAAGAAGTTCAGCGGTACGCCCGAGTTCGTCGTGAACTTCTTCGAGTTCATCGCACAAGAGGTGCGCGAGCTCCTCGCCGAGCTTGGATTCCGGTCGCTCGACGAGGCCATTGGCCAGGCCGAGGCACTCGACTTGACCGCAGCGATCGACCATTGGAAGGCCGACGGACTCGATCTGTCGCCAATCCTTTACGTTCCGCCGCTCCTCGAGGGTGAGGCACGCCGCAACACGACGGGGCAAGACCACAAGCTCGATGAAGCGCTCGATGCCCGCCTGCTGAAGGCCGCCACCCCGGCCCTACAGGGCGGCACCCCGGTGAAGATCGCGACGGAGATCCGCAACACCGATCGCAGTGTGGGCACCCAACTTGGCTTCCACCTCACCACCGAACACGGAGCGGACGGCCTTCCTGACGATTCGATCGTCATCGACGCGCAGGGCTCAGCGGGCAACAGCCTGGGGGCGTTTGTTCCGAAGGGAATCACGATCCGCTTGACCGGTGACGCCAACGACTTTGTCGGCAAGGGCCTCTCCGGTGGTCGACTCATCATCCGCCCGCCCGATTCGCTCGCGTGTGTTGCCGAAGAGAACGTCATTGCTGGCAACGTTGCCGCCTATGGCGCCACATCGGGTGAACTGTTCATTCGCGGCCGGCTCGGCGAACGCTTCTGCGTTCGAAACTCCGGAGCGACCGCGGTCGTCGAGGGCATTGGCGATCACGGCTGTGAATACATGACCGGCGGAGTCGCCGTGATCTTGGGCCCCACCGGGCGCAACTTCGCTGCTGGCATGTCGGGCGGAGTGGCATACGTCTATGACCCAGCCAATCAGTTCGCGCCCCTGGTCAACATCGACATGGTCAACCTGGGCCCCCTCGACGCCCAGGACGAAGAACAGGTGCAGCAATTGGTAGATGCACATGTCGTCGAAACCGGGTCCGACGTTGGCATCCGACTCCTCGCCGACTGGAGCGTTGCCAAGGGTCACTTTGTAAAGGTGATGCCCAAAGACTTCAAGCGTGTTCTCGAGGCAGCTGCCGCGGCGCGTGAGGCGGGCGAGGACGAAATGGCCGCCGTTATGGCATCGGCAATCGAGCGAGGAGCACGCCATGGGTGATCCAAGAGGATTCATCAATCACGACCGCAAGACACCAACAACGCGGCCAGTTCCTGTACGAATCTTGGATTGGAACGAGGTGTATGAGAAGTTTCCTGAGAACGACCTCAAGGAGCAAGCCTCGCGTTGCATGGATTGCGGTGTCCCGTTCTGCAACAGCGGTTGCCCGCTGGGCAACCTGATTCCTGACTGGAACGATCTGGTCTATCGCGACGACTGGAAGGCAGCCTCCGAGCGCCTCCACGCCACCAACAACTTTCCCGAGTTCACGGGTCGGCTCTGCCCGGCGCCCTGCGAGGGTTCGTGTGTACTTGGGATTAACGAACCGCCCGTCACGATCAAGCAGATCGAGGTAGAGATCATTGAACGGGCATTTGCCGAAGGGTGGGTCGTTCCGGAGATTTCGGCCATACAGACCGGCAAGACGGTCGCCGTTGTTGGCTCGGGGCCCGCGGGTCTGGCTGCTGCCCAGCAGCTAAGTCGCTCGGGCCACTCGGTAACCGTATTTGAGCGGGCACCGCGTATTGGCGGTTTGATGCGCTACGGAATTCCCGAGTTCAAGATGGAAAAGAAGTTCATCGATCGTCGACTCGACCAGATGAAGGCCGAGGGCACCGAGTTCCGCACCAACGTGAACGTCGGCACCGACCTCAGCATCGAGGACCTTCAGAACGATTTCGATGCGGTTGTTCTGGCTGCGGGCGCTACTCAGTGGCGAGATCTTCCGATTCCTGGACGCGAGCTGGGTGGCATTCATCAGGCCATGGAGTTCTTGCCTCCGGCCAACGCCGTGCAATTGGGCGATCTCGACGAGCACCCGTTTTCTGCCAAGGACAAAGACGTGATCATCATCGGTGGCGGCGACACCGGCGCCGATTGCCTAGGGACGGTGTTGCGCCACGGCGCACGATCCGTCAAACAATTCGAGATCATGGCGCAACCGCCCGAGGAGCGTGCGCACGCAAACCCGTGGCCGGCGTGGCCCGTTGTCTTGCGCACTCCTTCAGCTCATCAAGAAGCAATCGAGATCAGCGGCTCGGACGTTCGCGAGTATTCGATCAACACGCTCGAGTTCGTCGGCGACGACGCCGGCTCGGTTCAAGCGCTACGAACGGTTCGCGTCGAGGTCGAGTTCGTCGACGGCCGACCGTCGTTCACCCCGATCGATGGATCCGAAGCTGACCAAGAAGCACAGATGGTGCTGTTGGCGATGGGCTTCACTGGACCCGAGCGCTCACCGCTGCTCGAAGGACTCGGTGTCGAACTGACCCAACGCGGCAATGTGCAACGCGACGATCAATATCACACGACGGTCGACGGCGTTTTTGCCTGCGGCGATGTCGGGCGTGGACAGTCGTTGATTGTTTGGGCCATCGCTGAAGGTCGTGCTTGCGCGGCTGCAGTGGACAAGGCGCTGACCGGAACGGCCACCGCTCTACCAATTCCGGTACGCCCCACCGATATGCCTTTGCGCTAAGCGCCCGCTACCTTCCCGGATCCTTTTGCGCGGTTCGAAGGCAAAAAAACAACTCAACTGTGAGCGGCCGATTCCGATAGGTCGAGGTACGAGAGACGTATTTCGAGGGAATTATGCTGAAGAACCTATCCATAGGGAAGCGGCTAGCGCTCATAGTGCTGGTGCCGTTCATCCTCTTTCTCGCGTATGCGATTCCAAACATCTTGAACGATGGCTCTTCGAGTGCCGTCCGGAATGGTTTGTTGGTGTTGTTGGTATCGCTTCTCGCGGGTGGGGCCCTGGCTGCAATAACGGCCAAGGACATCAAGAACTCGCTGCTCCAGCTTCGCGATGAAGCCACCAACGTTGCAACTAGCGACCTTCCTCGACTCGCCGATGCGCTTTCAAGTGGTACACCGGTAGCTGAACTGGCTTCTGATCGTGAGTCGCTCGACCTTGGCCAGAACGAATTCGGTGAAGTTGCCGAAAGCCTTACCGCTGTTCGCGAGAGCGCAAATTCGGTAGGGGAGCGTGTGTCGGTGCTCCAGGGCGGAATCGCCGACACGTTCGTGAACCTCGCTCGCCGTAACCAATCTCTTGTCGATCGCCAGCTTGAGGCCATCGACACCCTCGAAGCCGAAGAGCGCGACGCTGATCGTCTTGCTCTTATGTACCGAGTCGACCACTTGGCTACCCGCATGCGTCGCAACGCCGAGAGCCTTCTGGTGCTCGCCGATGCAAAGGCACCGGAACGACATAGCCCTGCCCGTGAATTGCGTGAGGTTCTGCGCGTCGCGATCGGCGAGGTCGAAGATTATCGACGGATCGTCCCGATCTCGCTCGACGATCTTTATGTCGCCGGCCCGAAGGCACAGGATCTTGCTCACTTGCTTGCCGAGCTCATGGAGAACGCTGCTCAGCATTCTCCTCCCGGTACCGCTGTCGACGTCACCGGCGCCTTTGACCCTGAAACCAACGGGTACAAGGTCAACATTTTGGACCACGGAACCGGCGTTGACCCAGGTCAGCTCATCGAGCTCAACGAACTGTTGTCTCGCCCACCAACTTCGACACTGACGATTTCGCACTCGATTGGTCTTCAGGTTGTTAGCCGACTGGCTCACTCGCTCGGAATCCAGGTCGCGTTGAACCACACCGGCGACGGTGGACTTCTCGCAACCGTGATGATCCCCGCACAGGTCATAGCCGACTGGGCCCAGACCGCACCAGAGGGAGCAAATACTCCTCCATCTGCTGCTCCGGGCATGGTTGGTGGAGCTGCGGCTGCGGCAATCGCTGCGCCGGCTCCGTTGATGCCAGAGCCTGCAACTACTGGCCTTCCATCTCCGGAGATGCCAGCCGCTATCGACATGCCAGCACCGGCTATCGACATGCCAGCACCCGAGCTCGATGCTCCGGCTGTTGCAGCGCCTGCGGCTGACCTCGGTGGCTTTGATGGCGGACTTCAGCTTCCTGAGCCCGAGGCTGCACCAACAATCGATATGCCGTCGCTCGACTTGCCATCTCTTGGCCAGGTCGACGCAGACGTAGCGGATTTGGGAACACCGGGCGCACCAGCCTTCGACATGCCCGAGGTAGCTGCACCCGATCTGCCAATGCCAGAC
>CAZMYN010000037.1:0-1443 GCA_964570495.1 uncultured Acidimicrobiales bacterium
ATCAAGAACCCGACGCCAAACGGAGTGACGGTGTCGTCGATCGCGCGATCGACGAACCAGCCAAGGACTGCGCCGCCGAGAAAGACCATTCCGCCGGTAACCGATGCTGCGGTACCCGCAATCGAACCCATGGGTTGCATGGCCATGCTTTGGATAAGGGGGGAACTACTCGAGTTTGTTGCGGTCAACACCGACAACATCACAAACCACAGCCAGAAATTGGGTACGCCGTCAGAGGCAATCGATACGACGACGTAGGTGATGGACACCGCGATCAACACGGCGACTTGGGCCATGATGACGGGCATGGTTGAGAAGCGTCTCACCAGTCGCTCGACGGTGATGATCGCGAGCGCCATGCCTGCAGCGTTGACGGCGAAGATCAGTGCGAATTGGCCGTCGCGGCCGTAGATGTCGCCGATCAGCGTTGGTGAGCTCGCGAGCCAGGGGAAGAATGAGCCGTAGGTCATCACGGCAGCGATCGTGAACAACATGGTCGACTTTGTGGTCACGACAGCTTTCGCGGCACGACGTACCCGGCCGAACTCGAGTGGTAGCACCGCTTCGGGGTCGAGCGTTTCGTCGACCCGCGTAAACCACGCTGCGCCTACCAGCGCCATGACTGCTGCGGAAAGGGTCGTGAGCCGCCACGACCCAAAGCTCAAGAGCAGCTCGCCGAATGCGGGAGCCAGAATCGGCACCACCAAGAAGACGGCCAAGGTAAGCGACATGATCCTGGCCATGTCGTTGCCCTCATAGGAGTCGCGGGTCATCGCGAGGACGACGGTCCGAGGACCAGCAGCCGCGAGACCCCACACGACTCGGCCGAGCAGGAAGATCTCGAAGGTCGGTGCGAACGAGCTGACCACCGCACCAAAAACCACTGCCGCCAGTGCAACGAACATGACGGGGCGCCGGCCGTAACGATCGGCGAAGGGACCCCACACGAACGTGCCGAGCCCGAGTGCGGCGAAAAACAAGGTGATGGTCAGCGACACCGACAGGTCGGCGTCGGTCAGGCCATAGTCGGCTTCGATCTCGTCGAATGCGGGCAGGACGGTATCGATGCTGACGGCGATCGTCGACGTGACGAGCGACGTCAGCGCAATGTACTCGCGCCGAGACAGCCCATGCCGGGCCCGTTGTTGGGTTTGGGTGACGATCGTCGAACACTACCGGCACTCGGCCAGCAACTATTCGCCCAGTGATTAGGCAGCAACCCAGGCAGAGTCGTCTTTGTCGATGCGAGCTTCGTGCTCTTGTTCGAGCTGTACCCACATTTCTCGCTCGTTCAGCGATTCGAACCGGAAGTCAGAATCGTCGACTCCGAGCTCGATTGCGGTCAACATGGCGTGTACGCGTTCAATGGAAATGTCCATGCAACGAACACTAGAGATGGGGTGTGACAGTCATCTCTCGACACTGCCGGTCGAGATCCCCGGG
>CAZMYN010000037.1:1543-19588 GCA_964570495.1 uncultured Acidimicrobiales bacterium
ACTAGAGATGGGGTGTGACAGTCATCTCTCGACACTGCCGGTCGAGATCCCCGGGTTAGGACTGTGAACGCCAGGGGGGTCGTTCCCAATGCGACGGTGGAGCTTCGATCATCTCGGTCAGTCCAGTCAGTACAGAGTCGTAGTTGACCCGCCATCCCGAAAAGCTCTGCCACGCCGCGTCGAGGTCGTCAGTACGTTCGAGACCGAGAGAGTCGAGTTCGCCGACGAGTTCGTCGAACATCTCGCGATCGATCGATATGGGATCTGTAGGAGAGGGGCGAGGATCGTGCTCGATCTCGAAGAAGTCGCCAATATCTCGCAGAGTCAGATAACCCGCTCGAATCATTGTTTCGTGTGCAGCGTTGGTCGTGCCGTATCCGAGCGCATGCATAAGGGCTGCGGTATCGAGGGCCGTTTCGGCCGCGTTGAGCCACGAGCGGTGACCTCGTGCTGAACCAAAGAACACGAGCGCGGGGAAGGTCGTATGGGTTTCGCCGACATCGACGAACCACTCTTCCCACGACGTCCAACGTTGCTTCAGGCGAGACCCTCCCTCGGGGCCCAGTTCACCAATCGCATAGGCCCGTTCGAGGAAGGGCGCGGGGTGTGGTGGGTCTCCGGCGCGGACGGTGAGGTGTGCAATGGCGGCCTCTCGGCGCGCAAACGCGGAGTAGATCGTGGGTAAGAACGAAATCATCAGCGCGACGATGCCCAGGCCAATGAGCGCTTCGACCGATGCGACAAGACGCATGATGGTGTTGTCGGGCGCGACGAATCCGAGGGTGGTGATCGAGGATGCCGAGAGGCTCAGCGTGTCCTGCCATGGAGTGGTACCCAAGGCATGGAAGATCAGCGCAAAGCCACCGACGATCGCGACCGACCAGACCACCGGCAATGTGATGAGCGATATCGGGCCGTAGGCGCCACGAATCCGATCCCTGGTTGTCGTCGACCGCGCGAAGCAAAGCACCACCGACCCGAGGAGACGAACGAGACTCAATACTGCGCCGGCAAGTGCAACGCGTTCGGGTCGCGGGATTACGACCGTGCGGAGCACGCTCAAAAGAATCCACAACACGATGCCGACGCCAACAACGCCGAGGATCACTCGGAGGATTATCACGATTACCCCCTCGAGGTCCCCGCTCACTTAGCGACTACGAATGGTCGTCGTCGCCTTCGTGGCTGTCGTCGTCGTGGCTGTCACCCTCGTCGCTGTGATCATCGTCGTGGCTGTCATCGCCATGATCATCGGCTTCGTGGCTGTCATCACCATGATCGGCGTCGGAGTTGTTGAACGATGCAGCGGTCGCTGCACCGAAGCCGCCCAAGATGGTCACGACGAACACCAAGGCGGCGATCGTTGCTTTGATGCCGAGCTTGGGTGTGTCTTCAACGGGGGGTGGGCTGCCAGCCATAGGTTTCTCCTATCGGGTGAAGGTTCACAGTTTAGAGGGGTCGGGTTTCGAAGAGAAGCCCGCGTGGTTCTACTCCGGGAGGTGGGCGCGCCGCGCGCCGCCTTGCCAATCTTCAAAGTCGGGGTTCTCGCTGAGCTCTCCAAACACACGAAGCTGAGGCTTTTCACGAAGCGATCGCTTCATCTCGGCGAAGCCGGGATATGCGGCCAGCGTCGTAACGGCGTTCCAGAGCGGCACGGCGTCGGCGTCGTCGGGGACTCGGCTGATGACCGGGCCGAAGAACGAAAGACCATCGGGAGGCCGAAAGGTGATGATGGGAGTCCCGACATCTCTTCCCGTCCGAGAGAGTGCAGTCTCTGTCTCTTCGCTGATGAGTTCGTCCCATGATTCGTCATCGACCGCTGTGGCATAGCTAGCGGGCAGCTCGGCTCGCTCAAGTGCCGCCGACACCATCTCCACCGTGCCCAACGACAGCCGGTACTCCTCGTTGGGTTCGGCGTCGAACGTCGAACCGCTGAGCTCGGTATACAGAGCCCCGATTGGTTCAGAGCCGAGGTCTGCGCGAACCGCAGCGGCGACGCGCAGCATCCGCAGCCCCGCGGTATGACCGTGTTCGTACTCGGGGGGAAAGTCCGTCGCGTAGTTCTTGTCCTTGTTCAAGATGCGCAGCGAGATGAAGCGCCAATCGACGGTGAAGTCGGTTTGGTCCTGAACCTTTTCGATCCAGCGTGAAGTGATCCAGGCAAAGGGGCAGACGGGGTCGAAGAAGAATTCGATGTCAGCGGTCATCTGATGTTTCTAGCAAGGCTCATCACCTTTGGGCGAAAGAATCCCGTAAAGAGGCTCCGATATCTGGCCGATACCTTTGTCACGCCGACCAGTAGAGGAAGAGCAGGTGATGACATGAGCGGCATGAACATAGTGACCAAGATGATTCTTGCGGCGATCGTCGTAGTAGCTGCGGCCTCGGGGCTCGATGTCGTCGATGTGGTGATGATTGCCGAGGATGCGACCGACACGGCGCGCGGCTACGCGCAGCGAGTCGAGCTCGATGGTGACGAAACTGCCCTGTTCGACGAGCAGATCGATCCCGAAACCGGAGAGGTCATCATCGCTGAACAGTTTGCTCGTCCGATCCGACAGATTGGACCGAACAGCGCGATCGCGTTCGCCGACGAAGACGGGTCGACTACCGACGAAGCAACGCCGGGCTGAACCCGTCGACGTAGAGGCTCAGCCAGATCCCGCGGGTTAATCCAAACCGGGCAGGACGCTCACGACCTGCGGGCCGCCCGTGCCTGACACTTTCGGAATGTTGAACCACTCGTAGCCAAACGCTACGTCGAACGCTTCGTCGGGAATCTTCAGGAAGAAACTGTCAGGGCCTACCTGGCTGCGATGAGCGGTGATAGCTGCTTTCTTCTGGGAAGTCACTTGGCGCACGTCGAGTTCGAAGGAGATGTCGACGTTCTCTGTTCCGAACGTTTCAACATCGACATCGGACTCATCGAGGGCGAGATCAGAATCGGGCTGCTGGGCGGCCTTCACCATCTCGCGTACTCGGTCACGGTTGATGGTCGACTCATACACGTGGGCGAGTTCGAGCTCTTGGGCAGCTGCCAGACCAACCGAGTGCACCCGAATGTGATCGGGGTGGCCGTATCCACCGTGGTCGTCATAGATCGTGAGCACATCGACGTCGACATCGCTCAGAATCGTCACGAGTCGCGCAACGGCTTCGTCATGATCGGCTTGCCAAAACGACGCGGGGTTTTCGTTGGCGGGCTCATCGATCATGCCCGAGTCCTCGTAGCCAAGAAAGATCGGGGGTTCGGCGCCGAGCAACTCACAGGACTTCGCGAGTTCTTGGGTTCGCCGGTCCGCCAAGGCTTCACCGGGATCTAACACGCCCTCTTGGGGTTCGCCCTGCTCGCCGCGGGTCGCGCACACGAGGATTACACGATGGCCAGCGGCCGCCGACGTCGCCATAAGGCCTCCCGTGGCAATTGCCTCGTCGTCGGGGTGGGCGTGGAAACAAACGAGCGTTGCCATCAGTGGTCCTTTCGTGCGTTCACCAGCATCGACACCAACCGTGCTTCGTCTTCGGGCGGAGCCTGGCTTTGGTGATCGAACAGTGCAGCGAGTCGCGCGACCGCACTTGCCTCACAATCGAACTTTTGTCGAGCGGCCTTGTCGGGCAACGCCTTGCGAGCGGCACTCCTCGAACGGGGAGTGAGCAACATCATGATCCGTTCGGGTGGCAGGTTGTAACGGATTGCGATCTGCGGCAACAGCTCGACATAGCGTTTCTGGTCTCGGCGACGCAACAAGATGACGCCGATGATCGTGGCGAAGAACAAGAGTATGAAGCCGACGATCGCGACTCCCGCGACGATCGCTCCGCCTTCACTTTCGGCGAGCGTGATCGAGCCGTTCCACGCAGCATGGCTTCCGATGGCAAGGGCCAATCCCCACAGGGTGTGCCAGAGGCTCTTTCTGCGCTGTACCGCCCAACCAATCGCGAGGCCGGTCCACGCAGTGAACAATGGGTGGGCGAAGGGGGTGAAGATCGCCCGACCGATGAAGGTCTCGAGCAAGAGGTCTTGTTCGGCGGCAAGGAAGAAGAAGCTGACGTCTTCGATGGCAGCAAATCCAAGGCCAGCCCAACCCGCATAGACGAGGCCATCCATGATGCTGTCGACTTCCTTGCGGCGCACCATCCACAAAATGCCCGCCCCCTTGGTGATCTCTTCGATCAGTGGTGCCGAGATAACCGCCGCGAGGGTCTCACCAGTTGCGGGGCTGGTGACGGCACCGGCGACGATCGCGAAGATTGTGTTGACGACGAGCGAGATGAAGCCAGCAACGAACGCGCCCCACAGCAATGTGTGGAGCCGCGAGCTCCACGGCTCGGGTTCGATCCGGTCCATCCAGATGAGGACGGGTGCGACAATGAACAACGGCACCGCACCCAGCGCAACGGCCACCCAGTTCTGGATGAGCGCGATGAGCAAGAGAATGATGGCCGGTACCGCGGCGAGTACTACCGGAATGCTCAGAAACGACGGCAGGCGCGGTTTCTTTGTTTCGCCAACCGCCGGTGTCGGAGCGGTCTGCTCGGCGAGATGAGCTGTCCATGAGCGACCGTCGTACCAGCGCCACGCTGCCTGGGCCCAGGGGTCCGGGTACCAGCCCGCAGGTTGGGTAGGTGGCGGAGGAGGTGTCGGCTGCGGCGTCGGCTGATTTGCCCAGCCCGGTGACGGGTGGGGTGACGCTGAATCGGACGGCGGAGTGACGCTCATGTGGCCACGACCCTAGCGACTTGCCGTAGCGGTGACCTAGTAGTGACTACCCGAAGGCTTCTACGCCGAGTCCGCAGGCTTCAAGACCTGCGAGCAGTCCGGCTTGCAGCTCCGCGCTTGGTTCGGTGATGCCGCCGGTCCCGAGTTGGAAGAGGCCGACCAAAATGCTGGGGTCGGTGTTCTCGACGAAGCAGAGCGCCTCTTCTTGGGTCATGTTCGAGGTGGTGGTGACGCCTTGGGCAATGCCCTCACGACCTTCGGGGGTCGACAGGAATCCAAGGATGTCCTCTTCGGTGATGCCAAGTGGGTTGTCCGTTGTCGAGGGCGAGCTGGTCGTATCGACGACGGGGCAGAACTCGGCTTCAAAGGCATCGAGGTTGTCACCGGCGTCGCCGAACTCTGGGGCATCGGTGACTGTGCTGAGGGCAGGAGCGACTTCTTCGAGCGAGGTGACGCCTTCGAGGGCAGCGCTCATCGCCCGCAACCCCTCGGTGACCATTTGCAGGTCGTCGGCGATGGCCGGTGGCGCTTCGATTCCTTCGATGAGAGCTAGTTGCTCGATGAGCAGGGCATCGAAGGACTCCACTGAGTCGACGTTGGCGTTGGCGGCAAGCGCTTCAGCTTGGGCACTTGCGGTGCAGTAGGCAATGACGACTGGATCGTCGGAGAGTTGAGCAACCGCCGTCGTGGTGGTGGTCGTCGGTTCTGCAGTGGTGGTCGTTGGCGCGGTCGTGGTCGTCGTTGCCTCGACCACGATGTCGGCTTCGGCTTCGGTCGTCGTCGTTGGTGTGGTGGTGGTCGTTGCCTCAGTCGTTGTCGTGGTTTCGACCTCGGCGTCTGAGTCTTGGCCGGTTGTCGACTCGTCGCCTCCCGAACATGCCGAGAGAAGAAGGGCTCCTGCGATAGCCGTGCCGCGTAGGAATGAGAGTGTGGTTCGTGCCATACCCCTTGTGTACTCCAAAAGCTCTTGGCATGCGTGCCAAGCCGTGGGGCCTGTCCCCCCTGTGTGGGCTTAGGGCCAGGGGCGCAGCTCTACACGTGATGTCTCGAGACGTAGAGTCTCGACATGGACCTTGAAGCTACGACGATCAAGAACTACTTCAATCTGGCCTTCGCCAACATGGACAAGGTGCTTGATCGACTGGACGACGAGACCGTCAACGTGCGTCCCGACGGCTGGGGCACGAACTCGGTGGCAGGATTGATCACCCACTGTTGTGCTCTTGCACCATCGTGGCTGGAGACACCGGGGCTTGGCCGAGAGACAATCCGCGATCGGGAAGCAGAGTTTGCGACTACCGCGACGATTGCCGAGCTCCGATCCGCGATCGAGGCGACGAACGCGAAGATCGGTCCGCTGGTCGACGAGTTCGTGGCAGGCCCTACAGCGCTCGATCACGAGCTGCGGGTGTTTCTTCCCGGTGACGATCGTTCCGACGGCGCTCTGGTGCTCCATGTTTTCGAAGAACTCTTCCAGCACGTTGGCCATATGGACGTAACTGCGGACGCACTGACCGGGTAGTCGCGAAGGAAGGGGTCAGCACACACGCTGGAGCTGTGAGAGTCGTGTCACAGCTGATCGGTATGTTCTGCGTAGTGGCCTCGGAGATCGGCACGCCAAGAGATCTCCCGGAACGAGACGCGCTCGACGCGAGCGCTATGAATCTGGGAACATAGAGATGTCGATCAATGAACAACAGCGGCGACTTGTATACGACGGTCTGGAATCAGCCTTCGGCGATGAGTTCGCCAACAGCCTTATGGAACTTCTCCCGTATCAACCTGCAGCTTCGCTCGTCACCCGCGAAGACCTGCATGCCAACACCGCGGTAACTCGCGGCGAGATGGCTGAGCTGCGTTCGGACTTGAAAGGCGAGATGGCTGAACTGCGCGCGGAGCTGAAAGGCGAGATGGCTGAACTGCGCGCGGAGCTGAAAGGCGAGATGGCTGAACTGCGCGGCGAATTTCGAGCGCTCGAAGCTCGCGTCGAGTCGAAAATTGAAGCAGGTGTTGCTCAGATCCAGGTCTCGACTCAACGCATGTTCATGGCAGCGCTCGCGACCAACACCATTGCGGTGATCGCCGCGCTGGCAACCTGATCCTCGGCAGCTAATCGACGCCCGGTCGTTCGAGGACGATCGGGAACTTGTCTCGGATGGCCTTGTCGCGCGCTGGGTCGAGGTGCGTTGGGTGAATGTCGAGCAGCTTCTTGACGTGCTCTTGGGCAACCTCGAGTTGGTCCTTGCCGCCGGCATCCATCCAGTTATCGGGTGACTCGCGGTCGCCGAGGGTGGGGTAGACGTATTCGCGTTGCATGAGGTCGAGCGTCTGTTGTGAGCCGAGGAAATGACCCGCGCCGTGGACGACCTCTTTGATCACGTCGACCGAGAGGGTCTCTTCGTTCACTTCGATGCCGCGCACGGTCCGGTTGATCGAGCCGAGCATGTCGTTGTCGATGACCAACGCTTCGAGCGAGCACGACATCAACGAGCCGAGCATGCCCGCGCTTTCGTACACCAGGTTGGTTCCGGCCTGCCCGGCGAGGGTCACGTTGATTCCCTTTTCGTAGCCGCCCTGCGCGTCGGGCACCTTCGAATCGGTCATTCCCGCTGCACACCCCGAAGGCAGCCCGAGGTAGTTGCTGACCTGCCCGGCTGCTGCGTTGAGCACGCCCTCTTCGCCCGACCCGCCGCTCATTGCGCCGGTCCGCAAATCCGAGACGAACGGCCACAGACCCATAACGCACGGGTGGCCGGGGTTCATCAGGTTGACCGCGGTCAGAGCTCCGAGGCACTCGGCCAATGCTTGCGCGAGCGAACCGGCGAGGGCTGCGGGTGATGTGGCACCGGCCTGGCCAGCCGACAAAAGGTTGATCGGCATGCCGGTCTCGACCTGAGCGACCATGCAGTTGGTCGACTCTTCGGCAAAGCGAAGCGGCGGCACGACAAAGGTGTTCTGAGCGCAGACGAACGGGCGCTTGCGGAACTCGCCCTCTCCGCCGAGCGCCATGTCATACATCTCGACGGTCTCATAGACATGCGGGCGTTCGAACCACGAGGTGCCCTGAGGCTTCGACGTTCCAGCGAGGGTCGCGAACGCCGTGTTGAGGTCGAGCTCGCGGCTGTCTACCCGGTCACGGGCAACCACCGTGCGAGCAAAGAAATGGATGTTGTCCAACGTGTCGGCTACGCGGGCCGTGTCGTAGCAGTCCTGCGTCGACGAATGCCGGAACGTGTTCGTGACCGGGTCGTACATAAGCACCGCGGCGCCACCGGTGCCGAAATGGACGCGGTCGCCGCCGACGGTGATCGACTTGTCGTCGTCGAAGCCGTGCCAGATCCATTCCTTGGCGGCCATGTCGATGCCCTTTTCGACCAGGCCGCGCGGGTAGCGCAGTCGGCCGTGCTCGTCCATGTGCCCTCCAGCTTCGGTGACGACCTGGATGAACTCGGGTACCGGCGTACCCATGCCGACGTCCTCGAGCAGCTCAAGTGCGGTTTCGTACACCTGCTTTAGCTGCGCGTCGCTCAATGGCTTGTAGAGCCCGCCCGACATACCGGGGCGAATTGGACGGTCATCCATTTCGACCGGTGCTTGGCGCGTCGCGATGCGCCCCTTTCGTCCACCACTGCGTCGACGGGGTGCTTCATCGCTCATCTGTATCCCTCTGCTCTCGTGTGGTGCTACGCGCGAATGGTTTCGTTCTTGGGGTCGTATGCCGGTTCGCTCAACACGGTCGCGGTGCGGCGCACCCCGAGCATCTCGAGTTCAAATGTTGAGCCGGGTGCTTCGTAGTCGGGTGCGACGTAGACGAAGCCGAGGCTCTTGCCGACAGCGTGCCCAAAGGCTCCTGAGGTGCCAATACCCATGACAGCGCCGTCGGAGCCGTAGGCCGGTTCGTTGCCGAGCAGGTCGCTTTCGCCGTCGTCGATCTCGCAATACACGAGCACCATCGAGAGTGGTTCGCTCTGGTCACGGCGCGCGACCGTGGCTTCTTTGCCAATGAAGTCGCCGTCGAAGTCGACAAAGCGTTCGATGCGCGCTTCGATCGGTGTGATCTCGGTGGTGAGCTCGCTGCCCCAGGCCTTGTAGCCCTTCTCGATTCGCATCACGTTCATCGCGTAGGCGCCGAAGTGGACCATGTCGTGCGGCTCGCCGGCAGCGATGAGCGCGTCGTACACCGTCTCCATGTGCTCGATTGGGATGTGAAGCTCCCAGCCAAGCTCGCCGACGTAACTCACCCGCAGTGCCTTGACCCGAACGCCCGAAACCTCGATCTCTTGGCCGGTAAGCCAGCGGAAGGACTCGTTGGTCAGGTCGGCGTCGGTGAGCTCGGAAAGAACATCGCGCGAGCGCGGGCCGGTGACGGCCAGGATCGCGTTCGCGTCGGTGACGTTTGTAACGGTGACGTCTTCGCCTTCGGCGATGTGGTCGTTGAGCCAGTCCTCGTCGTGGGTCGTGCCCATGATGGCCGAGTTCAGGTAGTAGCGGTTCTCTCCGAGGCGGGTGATTGTCATCTCCGACTCGATGCCACCGAGCTCGGTCAGCATGTGCACCAGACGCATGGCACCGTCCTTGCCCGGAATCTTGTTCGCCGACACGCGGTTCAACAACGCTGCAGCGTCGGCGCCGGTGACTTCGAACTTCGCGAATGCGGTCAGGTCGGCAATGCCCACACGCTCTCGGGTGCCCTTCACCTCGGCGGCCACGATGTCGAACGCGTTCGAGCGTTTGAACGTGTGCTTCTCCGGCTCGCCGAAGTATTGCGGACGCTCCCAGCCATACACCTCTTGCCATTGGGCGCCGAGGGCATCGAGCTTGTCGTAGATCGGCGTGACCTTCTGCTTGCGAGCGGCTGGATGGTTCTCGCCCGGCGGGCGGGTCGCGTACATGAGGTGGTATTCCTCGATCGCCTTTTCGAACGCGAACTCGCCCTTGGCGCCGGTGTGATCTCCGAAGCGGCGAGGGTCCATGCCGCGCACGTTGATCTCGGTCTGGCCGTGCACCATCCACTGCGCCAGGTACTTGCCAGCGCCAGGGCCTTGCGTGATGCCGATCGACGCGCCGTTGATGTGCCAGTAGTTCCGAAAGCCCGGCGCGGGGCCCATGAGGTAACCCGAGTCGGGCGTGTGGGTGATCGGGCCCGACACGGTCTGCTTAATGCCGGCGTCGGCCCACGCGGGTACCCGCTCAAGCGCATCCATCAAACAGTCCGCAATGACGTCGTGATCGGGCGGGGTCAGGTAGAAGTGCAGATCCCAGTCAATGCCATCGACGCCGTAGGTCTGCGCTCCTGCGGTCTCGTATGGGCCGATGAGGATGCCGTCGATTTCGCGGCGGTAGTACGACGACGAGCGAGGGTCGCGGGTGACCGGCGGTTCGATCTCCAGCGCTTTCATTGCTTCGAGCGGCTCGGTGATGATGTATTGGTGAATGACCGAGACGATCGGAACGTCGAGGCCGATCATTGCGCCGAGCTGCGGCGCGTAGCAACCCGCTGCGTTCACCACGTGCTCGGCAACGATGCGACCTTCCTTGGTGATGACCTCCCAGCGACCATCGGGCAGCTGGTTCATGTCGGTCACGGGGTTGTTGCGGCTGATCTCGACGCCGAGTTGACGGGCTCCCTTGGCCATGGCGTTGGTCGAGCCGGTCGGGTCAGCCCACCCGTCGTTCGGTGTGTAGAAGCCCATCTGCACGTCGTCGATGTTCTCGAACAGTGGGTTGAGACGCTTGATTTCGGCGCGATCGATGAGGTGGCTCTCGATGCCGATTTGGGTGAGCTGCGCGTGGACTTGCTTGTGCCACAGAACATCCTGGTCGCTGATCGCGAAACGGATCGCTCCACAGCCGTGCCAGCCCGCAGACAGGCCGGTCTCTTCTTCGATCTTGGGATAGAGCGAGATGGCCTCTTGGTGGACCTTGGCCATGTTGAGGTCGCCGATGAAGTTCGGTACTAAGCCTGCTGCGTGCCAGGTCGAGCCCGAGGTCAGCTCACCCTTCTCGACGAGGATCGTGTCGGCACCCCAGCCCTCATGAGCGAGGAAGTAGGCAAGGCCGACGCCCATGGCGCCGCCTCCGATGATGACAACGCGTGCTTCTTTTCGCATGGACCGGAGGACCCCCGTTTGTTCGGTGTTTCTCGCTACCCGAAGCGCTCGACTGATCGAACGTTCAGTTCCTGGACGCTAGCGTAGAAGCCCGTTCACCCAGTCATCTAGACGGGGACTGCTCGTCGGCTAGTCAGCCAGATGTGGCCGTTCATTCTGGGGGTCGTACCAGGAGCGAATCGACGTTGATACCTCGACGTGGCGGCCGCCGATGTTCGTCGACCAACTCGCCCCCTCGATCCAATCCTTCGTGACCGCGGCGCCATCGGGGTGTTCGACATAGCCCATTGCCAGGCAGCGATCCTGCGTTGCTGACCACATTGCCGATGACGTGCGGCCCACCCTGACGCCGTCGCGATAGAGCGGCTCGTCGTGATACGCCAACAACTCGGGGTCTTCGATGCGGAACTGGATCAACCGTTTGCTCCGAGGAGCGTCTTTTTGGGCAGCGAGTGCATCGCGGCCAACAAAGTCGCCCTTGTCCCAATTAATGGCGAATCCGAGACCGGCTTCGATGGGAGTGTCCTCGTCGGTGATGTCGTGACCCCAGTGGCGCATGCCCGCTTCGAGGCGCAGCGAGTTCATGGCGTGGTAGCCGGCGTGCACGAGACCGTGTTTCTCGCCGGCCTCGACAATCGCGTCGAACACGGCGCCGGCCGAATCGTTCATCACGTACAGCTCCCAACCGAGCTCGCCGACGTAGCTCATCCGCAAGGCAAGCACCGTCTCTCCGGCGACCTGAATGCGCTTGCTCCAGCCGAAGGGAAAGCCATCGTTCGACAGGTCGGCATCGGAGAGCTCCGAGAGCAGCTTGCGGCTGTTCGGGCCCATCAGACCGAGCATCACGAACTTGTCGGTCACGTTCGTGATGGTGACGTCCTTGCCTCGGGCTGCCCGCCGTAGCCACGTGAAGTCACGGTTCTCGGCCGCAGCTGCGGTGACGACGAAGAAGGCATCGTCACTCATGCGGGTGACGGTGAGATCGGATTCGATGCCGCCTTTGGCGTTGCACCACTGGGTGTACACGGCCTTGCCGATCGGTGCATCGATCTGGGCGACACTGATGTTGTTGAGCACGGCGAGAGCATCGGGGCCTTCGACTCGGGCCTTGGCGAATGATGTTTGGTCGAACAACCCGACCGCCTCGCGCACGCCCGTGCACTCGCGCACCATGTTGTCGTGCCAGTTCTGCTTTCCGTAGGAGTACACGTACTCCTTGGCCTGGCCGTTGCTAGCAAACCAGTTGGGGCGCTCCCAGCCAGCCGTCTCGCCAAACACGGCACCAGCCGCCTCGATGCGATCGTGAAGCGGGGAAGTGCGAATGCCGCGGGCCGACTCGTACTGACGGAACGGCCAGTGCATGGCATAGAGCAGGCCGAGGCTCTCCGAGATGCGATCGCGCAGGTACTTCTCGTCGGTCTGAAACGGCTGAGCGCGTCGGATGTCGACCGAGTTGAGGTCCATTGGTGGGTGCTTGTCGGCAATCCAATCGGCGAGCGCCCAGCCCACACCACCGGCGGTCTGGATGCCGACCGAGTTGAATCCCGCCGCCACATAGCAGCCGTCGACCTCGGGCGTCTCGCCCATGTAATAGACCCCGTCGGGGGTGAACGCCTCGGGGCCGTTGAAGAAGAGCTGGAGTCCCGCCTCGCCCAACGCAGGGACGCGGTGGATCGCCTTTTCGAAGATCGGACCGACGTGCTCCCAATCTTCGGGAAGCGTGCCGAAGCTGAAGTCCCGTGGAATCTCGTCCATCCGCCAGACCTTGCCGCGGGGTTCGAAGAAGCCGGCCATGATCTTGCCGGTTTCCTCCTTGAAGTAGGTGTAGTTCTCCGGATCGCGCAGCGTCGGTGTGCCGATCTCCATCCCGTCGAGCGGCTCGGTGACAATGTAAAAGTGTTCGCATGCCTGGAGCGGCACGTTGACACCGATCTTTGCTGCCAGGTGCCGAGTCCAGATTCCGGTGGCCAACACGACAACGTCGGCCTCGATCGTGCCCTGCTCGGTGACGACCCCGGTGATCGCGTCGTCTTTCGTTGTTAGGTCGGTGACCGAAACGCCTTCGACGATCGTCGCTCCCCGGGCGCGTGCACCCTTGGCCAACGCCATCGTCGTGTCGACCGGCGAGGTCACACCGTCATGCGGGATATAGAGCGCGCCAACGAGGTCGTCGGTGCGCATCAGCGGCCAGCGTTCGGCGGCTTCGTCGAGGTCGATGACCCGGGTTTCGACGCCGAAGCCTTCGGCCATCGTGGCGCCGCGCATGATCTCTTCCCAACGCTCCTCGTTGTCCGCAACCGAAATCGATCCTGGTGTGCGATAGCCGGTGGCCTGGCCGGTTTCGTCTTCGAGCTCTTCGAACAATCGGGCTGAGTAGGTGGCGAGCTTGGTGAGTGAATGAGACGACTTCAGCTGGCTGACGAGCCCGGCGGCGTGCCAGGTCGTGCCACACGTCAGCGTTCCTTGTTCGAGCACCACGACGTCGGTTAGGCCACGTCGGGTCAAGTGGTACGCCACGCTGGCACCGACGATGCCGCCTCCGACGATGACGACTTCGGCGCGATCGGGGATGCTTGGGGCCATGGGATTCTCCAGGAGTCAGCCCGCGGCTCTGCGGGATAGTCGAAGTGGTCCCGGGGACAGTAGCAGTCGGCTCGACTCACGCCAGCGCTGGTCGGCGGACCGACGCGCGGTGCTGGCGCACGCAATGTTGTGGATGATGGCGTCTACACGGCGATTGGCTGATAAACCCACGAGTCGATGAACTCGTGGGCCGGAGTCGGTTGGCCGAGCAGGTAGCCCTGCCCCTGTTGGACTCCGGCTTCGATCAGCGAATTGCGCTGACACTCGTTTTCGATGCCCGTTGCTATCGCGTCGATATCGGTCGCTGCTGCGAGGTCGATCAGAACCGCGGCGACGCTCGAATGAGGGTTGGTGTCATCGAGGGCATGGACGAAGACCGGTGGGATCTTGATCTCGTCGACGGGAAGTGTCTGTAGTTCCGCGAGCGATGAGTGGCCAGTCCCGTAGTTGTCGAGCGTTACCCGTGCGCCGAGTTGACGTGCGTCCGCGAAGACGGATCGCATCTGTGGAGTCGCGTCCATCATCACCTGCTCACTTACCTCGAAACACCAATGCGTAGTCGTTTCCGAGACTGCCTGCTCAATGTGATCGAGTAGGTCAGGCGCGAGCAGTTGCTCGGCTGTCATGTTCATACGGATGGTGAATTCCTGATTCGCGGGGATCGCGTTCGCGAGCTGTGTGGCCTCTGCAAAGACCAACGGAAGCAAGCCCGCCATCAGATCAAAGCGTTCGAGGTCGTCGATGAACTGCGCTGCCGGGACGAGGCCGCCCTCTGGGTATCTCCAGCGCAACAGACCCTCGGCGCCAACGACAGCGTTGTTGTGAAGATCGAACTCGGGCTGAAAGTGCAGCTCAATCTGTCCCGCGTCGATTGCGTCGACGAGGACGGCTTTGCGTTCGTCATCATCGTGCCAGCGCATGTGCATTGTCTCGTTGAACTTCATGAGTGAAGTGCCTTTCGTGGTTTTTGCTTGGTACATAGCGACGTCGGCCTGGCGCAATATCAGCTCGGCCGACTTGGGATTCTGCGAGCACGAGCGCGCGTAGCCGGCGCTCAGCTCAAGATCGAAGATGTAGTGGGGAGTGTCCACCGTTCCTGCTGCTGCGGTAATCACCGATTGCAGCGTTTCGGAGGGGTCGCTGTCGTTGATCAAGACGATGCAGAACTCGTCGCCGCCGAGTCTGCCGATGATGGCGTTGCGAGGCGTCTCCGCTTGAAGCTTCTTGGCCACACGCAGCAGCGCCTGATCGCCGCCCTCGTGTCCGAATTGGTCGTTGACCGTCTTGAAATTGTCGAGATCGATCGCCATGACGGCCACGTCACTGGCGGTCTTGAGCGCGCTCGACATCTCTTCTTGGAGAGCAGAGCGGTTTAGCAGCCCGGTCAGCGGGTCGGTGCGAGCCATTTGCCCGAGCGTGTCCAGGTAGCGGCCGATCAGTCCTGCACCGACACCCAACAGCACGATTCCGAGCAGGCCGAGTGTCGCAGCGAGCAAGGCATAGCCGCGTCGCGACGACCGGATGCCTCGGAGAAAGTCGTCCTCGGGAGCGTCGACGAGTAGAAGCTGAGTTTGGCCCTGCCCTACGAGAGAGCCCGCAACAACGCGAGGCATGTCGGCGTCAACGAGTTGGGCGGCAATCCCACCGCCGTTGTCCGATTCGAGGCTGCTCGCGAGAAGCCTCTGAATCGCCGCGTCGCCATCACGGTCGCCGAGCAGTTGAGTATCCCCGGCAATCAGCTCGCCCTGGGCGTTCAACACGGCCGCCCCACCGTTGGCACTGGGTCGTCGGCCGTCGAGAAAGGTCTGAAGATCGGTCAAGCGAATATCGACGCCGACCACAGCTGCGATCGTGCCGCCGTCATCGAGTACCGGAACGCTGTGGGTGATTCCTGGTTCGCCACTGGTGAAGAACTCGTAGGGCTCGGTCCAGTACGCGCTATCGGTCTGCGCTCCGATGTACCAGGGGCGAACGCGTGGATCGTAGGTGTCGTCGCCAAGGGAAAACTCATCCACGGTGCCGAGCTCGGGATCGAGCATCTGTATCTCGACGATTCGTTCGCCATCGACGAACTCGATCGTCTTTACTCGAAGCTGGTCGGAGCCTGTCTCGACATCTCGACGGACGTCGATAAAGCTCCCGTCCGGGTAGCCAATGAATGCCCCGTCGACGTTTGATTGGGCGGCGGTCAGGTTGGTCAGTAGATCGATGATGACCTCGTCCGCCGGATCGGCCTCAAGGGATGCAGCGACCACTTTGGCTACCGACTCGGGGCCCGCGAAGTAGCCGTTTGTAACCGCTACAGATTCCGTGGCAATCGCCTCGACCAGGTCGGCGATTTCAGCTTCCTCGGTGCCGCCGTCGCGAAGCCCCGTTGCCATAGCAACGAGGCCCGCAATCAAAAGCATCGCCACAGCCAACGCTGTAGCTGCAGCAGGGGGTAGCGCCCGCGATCCCGTCCTTAGTGTTGTCATATCCTCGCCAAATGACTTGTATCTGACAGTCCGTCACTGTCCGATACCACCGAATCGGCCGCGGCCCTGGAGTTATTGAGCTTGCAGGTGCGCAACTCTCAAAAGAGACAGGTCATGCGCCTTTGAGGATTTTGGAGATCCGGTAGGCGAGCTTGGCTTCGCTGTCGGTCGCGTACTCGCGGTCGTCGGCGGCGCCCAGGATGCGTCGACTCGAGCGGACTCCGAGCCAGCGGAACGGCTCGGGTTCCCAGCGTCGGCTCGTGTGGCCGACCCACGGCAGGTCGACCCGATCGGTGTTCTCCCCAGCAATGAGCTCGGCCATCGTGCGCCCGGCCAGGTTCGCTGCAGCCACGCCTTCCCCGACGTATCCGCCAAGGACGCCAACGCCGGTGCTCCGATCGAAGCGTAGACCCGGCACCCAGTCACGAGGGATGCCGAGCACGCCACCCCAACGGTGGGTGAATTCGACGTCGGCGAGCATGGGAAACATGTCGATCAGCGTGCTGCGGATCAGGGCATGCGACGCGTCGTGGGTTTCGGCGCCCGGGCTGATTGCTGAACCGAAGAGGTACGGCACACCGCGGCCTCCAAAAGCCAGCCGATCATCTTCGGTGCGTTGGCCGTAGATGACCATGAACCGATCATCGGAGAACGTGGGTCGGCCGCTAAGGCCAATTTGGTTGAAGATCGACTGGGGGAGCGGTTCGGTGGCGACCATGAGCGAATAGACCGGGAGCAGAGCTCGGCGCTCACCAATCAGGTCGCGGGTGTACGCCTCGGTAGCGCGCACCACGACATCTGCTCGAACGGTTCCCCGGTTGGTGCGAATGACCCCGGGGTCGATGCTGGCGACCGAAGTGTCCTCAAAGATGCGGACTCCGCTGCGTTCGACAGCATCGGCGAGACCTCGCACGAGTCGGGCCGGGTCGAGGGCCGCGCAGTCGGGGGAGAAGATCCCGGCGCGCACGTCGGTTGCGTTGAGATAGTCGAGAACCTCGACGGCTTCAAGCAATCGTTCGTTGCCCTCCGGGTCGGTCATTTCGTCTCGCATCCGCTGCTCTTGTGGTGCGTTGCGGGCAACGCGAATCCAGCCGCCCTTCGCGTAGCCGCACGAAATCCCTTCGGCATTTGCGACTCGGCCAATCTCGTCGACCGCGTCGTGCATGGCGTGCACGAGACGCATCGCTGCATCCATCGACGACCACTTCGCGTACTTCTCGGGTCCGACCGCAAGTCCGCCCTCAGCCCAACCGCCGTTGCGACCCGATGCCCCGTAGCCGCAGTAGTGCTTTTCAATGACGGCGATGCGGATCGTGGGGTCGAGCCGCGCCAAGTAGTAGGCGGTCCAGAGGCCACTAAAGCCACCGCCGACGATCGCCACATCTACCTCGACGTTGGAGTCGAGCGCGGGCCGTTTCTCGATCGGACCCAACTGATCGATCCACAGTGCGGTTGTGCTCGCGGTGCGCAAGAAGGCCTCGGACATAACCGCAAGCTAGCTTCCGTATATGTCATCGATACACCTGGAAACGGCCATCCCTGGGCCAAAGAGCGTCGAGATCGTCGAACGGAGGCGTGCCGCTCTCAGCGCGGGAGCGGCGTTTCTTACCGAACTCGGCGTTGCTTCGGCTGATGGTGCAGTGGTCACCGACGTCGATGGCAACCGCTTGCTCGACTTCGCGGGCGGCATCGGTGTGCTTGCTGCTGGACACTGTCCGCCGACGGTGGTCGACGCTATTCAACAACAGGCCGGAGAGCTGCTCCATATCTGCGGCATTGTTGCCACGCACGACTCGATGGTCGAGCTCGCCGAGGCACTCAACGCGGCCGCCCCCGGCGATTTCGAGAAGAAGACGCTGCTCATGAATTCGGGCGCCGAAGCGGTGGAGAGCGCCGTGAAAATCGCCCGTGTTGCGACCGGTCGCCAAGGCATCCTCGTGTTCGAAGGCGGCTATCACGGCCGCACGAACATGACGATGTCGATGACCAGCAAGTACGGGTTGTTCAAGAAGGGGTTCGGCCCGTTCGCCTCCGAGGTCTACCGCATACCGTTCCCGAACGTTCTTCGTCGACCGCCGGGCACCGACCCCGAGCAGTTCGTGGGCTGGTCGATCGAACGGCTACACGACGCGCTCGTGAGCCAAGTCGACCCCTCCGC
>CAZMYN010000038.1:0-19400 GCA_964570495.1 uncultured Acidimicrobiales bacterium
ACCTAGGCCATTTGGCTCATCGCGACAGCCGCCATGCCGATGGAGCAGCATGCGCGATATCGAGCAAACAACAGTGGTCGTCCTGGGCCAGGGCTATGTCGGTCTACCGGTGGCGATCCAAGCCGCCGAGGTCGGATTTGCCGTCATTGGGTTCGACATCGACGAACACAAGGTCACCTCGTTGCGCCGAGGAATTTCACACGTCGAAGACATCTCCAATGCGGCTATCGCGTCCGCGATCGAAACCGGTAGCTATCTCCCGACCAGCACTACAGACGACCTAGCCGGGTTCGACATCGCGATCATTACGGTCCCCACCCCGCTCACAAATGACGAACCGGACCTTCGCTTTATCGAGTCAGCGATCGACACGCTGTGCCCGCACCTCCGGCGCGGCGCGACCGTCATCTTGGAGTCGACTACCTACCCGGGTACGACCGACGAACTGGTGGCCCCTCGAATCGAACACACGACCGGACTCGTTGCCGAACGGGACTATTTCCTCGGGTACTCACCAGAGCGAATCGATCCCGGAAACCCCGTGTGGAATCTGGTGAACACGCCGAAGGTCGTATCGGGAATCGGGCCACAATCGCTCGAAGAGATCGATTGGTTCTACACCCAATGCATCGACAAGACCATCCCCGTGCGAACGACTCGCGAAGCCGAAATGACCAAGCTCCTCGAGAACACGTTTCGCCATGTGAACATCGCTCTGATCAACGAGCTGGCCATGTTTGCCCATGACCTCGATGTCGACATCTGGGAGGTCGTAGACGCTGCGGCGACCAAGCCGTTCGGCTTCATGAAGTTCACTCCGGGTCCGGGCGTGGGCGGCCACTGCCTGCCCGTCGACCCGTCGTATTTGTCGTGGGCCGTCGAGAACCGTCTCGGCAAGACCTTCCGTTTCGTAGAACTTGCCAACGACATCAACCGCCATATGCCCGACTACGTGATTCGCCGGCTCGAGGCCGGACTCGCCGAACGTCAAACACTGGCCGGGGCCGAGGTCTTGTTGGTTGGCATGGCCTACAAGGCAAACACCAGCGACGCTCGGGAATCGCCGTCGGTCGATGTCGCGAACCGCTTGATCGACCTCGGCGCGAAGGTTTCGGTCGTCGACTCACACATTTCGCCACAAAGCCTGCCCGACGGTGCCATCGAAATCGATCTCACTGCCGAGACGGTGGAATCAGCCGAGGCGGTCGTTGTCTTGGTGGACCATGACGACGTCGACATCGACCTCATTGCGACCCACGCCTCCTACGTTCTTGACTGCCGAGACGTGATCGATGCCATTTCCCACGACAGCTCGATCGAGAAGCTCTAGCAATCCACCACCAGTTGCTCTCCACTGAGGCAGCACCCGCGATCAGCCCGTGGCTACGGTGGCGGATATGCGAGTCGCCATAACTGGATCATCGGGTCTCATCGGAACCGCCCTTCGCGCTGCGCTAGCAGCACGAGGCGACCAGGTAGTTCGGGTATTGCGAAGCCACGCTGGACCCAACGACGTCCTGTGGGATATTGACGCGGGCACCATCGATGCCACCGCGCTAGAGGGCATCGATGCCGTTGTTCATCTGGCAGGCGAAGGCATCGGCGAGAAGAAGTGGTCTCCGGAACAAAAGAAGGTCCTCGTGGAGAGCCGTACGAAAGGCACGTCGCTGATCGCAACGACGATCGCCGGGCTAACGGATCGACCGGCTGTCTTTCTCAGCGGGTCAGCAATGGGCTTCTACGGAAACCGCGGCACCGAAGAACTCAGCGAAGCGAGCGCCGTCGGCAGCGGATTTTTGCCCGATCTCGTCGCCGCATGGGAAGACGCGGCGCAGCCTGCCATCAACGCGGGCATTCGGACCGCGTTCTTGCGGACCGCTCTTGTCTTGAGCGCCGACGGTGGGGCGCTCGCCGAACAACTCCCGTTCTTCAGACTCGGTATTGGCGGCAAGGCCGGCGACGGAACCCAGTGTTTGAGCTGGATCTCGATCGACGACCATGTCCGGGCAATGCTCCACATCATCGACTCGGACCTTTCGGGCCCGGTCAATCTGAGCGCTCCGAATCCCGTGACGAATGCCGAGTTCGCGAAGTCGCTCGGACAAGCCCTCCGACGACCGACAATTTTGCCAACCCCACGCCTCGCGATCTACGCCCGCCTCGGAAAAGAGGCGGGGGACGCGCTGGTCTACGAAAGCGCCAACGTTGTTCCAACCGCGCTGTTGGATTCAGGTTTCAAATTCGAACATCCAGTCATCGACTCAGCGTTCGCTGCTCTACTCTGAACACATGGCCGTCACGAGCATCCTCGATATGGATGCCCAACGCGCATCGGCATCGATCCGCATCAATGCCAGTGCGAAAACGATCTTCGACCTGCTCGCCGACCCGAGCAAGCACGCTCTCTTCGATGGCTCAGACTCGGTAAAGAAGGCCGACCCCCAGCGACTTGCGCTCGGCTCCACGTTCTCGGTGAACATGGCCATCAAAGTCCTGCCGTACCGGATTGGCAACACCGTCGTCGAGTTCGAAGACGATCGACTCATTGCGTGGCACCACATGGGCAAGCATCGCTGGCGTTATGAACTCGAACCAATCGACGACACGACCACGCTCGTCACCGAGACGTTCGATTGGTCGCTGTCTCAGATTGCACCGGCTCTTCTCGCAGCGGGCTACCCGAAACGAAATCTTGAGTCGATCGAAAAGACCCTCGAGCGGTTGCGACAAGTTGTCGAACAGCCCGCGGAATAGACACCACACACAAGAGGCTTTACTACCCATGGCAACAGCAACTTTTAACGGCAAGGTCATCGCGCAAAGCGACGACACCACTCTGGTTGAAGGCAACCACTACTTTCCTCTGGAGTCTTTGGATCGAAGTGTCGTGACCGAGACCGATCGGCAGACGACGTGTCACTGGAAAGGCACGGCGAGCTACTTCACCCTCGAGGTTGACGGACAGGTAGCCGAGAACGCTGCCTGGTACTACCTCGAGCCCATGGAAGGCGCAGAGTCCGTGGCCAACCGAGTGGCGTTCTATCCAGCGGTTACCGTCACCCCATAACGCTCACTACATAGCTCACTACATCGGTGCATCAGAGCGGCATCTACCGCTCTCGCACCTCGCCGTTGCTGCCATTTCCCGCAACGGCTTCGACGGCGAGTTCATCGGCGATCTCGTTCCATTCATTGCCGGCGTGGCCTTTGACCCAACGGAAGATGACGTCTCGCTGTTTGTACTCGGCAATGAGTGGCTTCCAGAGGTCTTGGTTGGCGACCTGCTTCTTTTGACTGTTCTTCCAGCCACGACGCTCCCAGCCTTGCCACCATTTATCGCGGAAGCAATTGACGACATAGGTGCTGTCGCTCACGACTTCGAGCGGGCCATCGAGATGCAACAACGCATGCAGTACGGCTTGGAGTTCCATGCGTTGATTGGTCGACGGGTCCTCAGCACCAGAGGCCCACAACTCCCCCGGCACGACCCAACCCCAGCCACCGGGACCAGGATTTCCCGAGCAGGCACCGTCGGTATAGACGAGTCGGCGCGCCGCGTCGGGATCGTTGCTCGGCGGTTCGGACTCGGACTCTTCGTCAAACAGAGACTCTTGCATCGCCCGCCATCATGCCAGGTACCGACGTCACACTAATTAAAAGATCGGTAGGAGTTTCGGAACACCGGAACTCTTGCAAGACTGAACGTATATGAGCGACAACTTCTCGCAGCAGCTTCCCGATATCGACCCCGGCGAAACAAGGGAGTGGTTGGAGTCGCTCGACGCGGTAGCCGCCGCCGCGGGCAAACCGCGGGCACGCTTTTTGATCTCACGGCTTCTCGCACGCGCACAGGAGACCCAGATCGGTGCTCCACCGACGGTCTGGACGCCGTACGTCAACACGATCCCGACCGAGGACCAACCCTTCTTCCCCGGCGACGAACACATCGAACGCCGCATCCGTGCGTTCATCCGCTGGAACGCTGCCGCCATGGTCGTTCGCGCCAACAAGAAATCCGATGGCATCGGCGGACACCTTTCATCGTTCGCATCGAGCGCGTCGCTCTACGACGTGGGGTTCAACCACTTCTGGCGCGGCAAGGACGACGGACTTGCTGGCGACCACATCTACATGCAGGGCCACGCCGCGCCAGGCATCTACGCCCGCGCGTTTCTCGAAGGTCGATTGACCGAAGAGAACCTGGACAACTTCCGAGCCGAGATCGGCGGCCGGGGACTTCCGTCGTACCCGCATCCACGATTGATGCCCGAGTTCTGGGAATTCCCGACCGTGTCGATGGGCCTCGGTCCAATCAATTCGATCTACCACGCTCGATTCGCCCGCTATCTGACCCAGCGCAGGATCGATGATGCCTCCGACGGCAAGATCTGGGCGTTCCTCGGCGACGGCGAAACCGACGAGCCCGAGACCCTCGGTGCAATCTCGCTCGCTGGCCGCTCCGGACTCGGCAACCTGATCTGGGTCATCAACTGCAACCTGCAACGCCTCGACGGGCCAGTGCGCGGTAACTCGAAGATCATTCAAGAACTGGAAGGCAACTTCCGAGGCGCAGGCTGGAACGTCATCAAGGTGGTGTGGGGTTCTCGTTGGGACGACCTGCTCGCACGTGACGTCGACGGTGTGCTCTTGAACAAGATGAACAACACGGTCGATGGCGAGTTCCAGCGTTACGCCGTCGAAGATGGCGCGTACATCCGCGAACATTTCTTCGGCCCCGACCCGCGCCTGCGGCGACTCGTGGAGCACCTCAGCGACGAGGAGCTACGACTTCTCCCCCGCGGCGGTCACGACTACCAGAAGCTGCACGCTGCCTATAAGGCCGCTATCGAAGAGACCGAACGCCCAACGGTCATTCTTGCCAAGACGATCAAGGGCTGGACCCTGGGCCAGGGCTTCGAAGCACGCAACAGCACCCATCAGCTGAAGAAGATGAACAAAGACCAGATGATGGAGATGCGCGCACGTCTCTATCTCGAAGAGGAGATCCCCGAGTCGGCACTCGAAGGCGGAGTCCCTCCGTACTTCAAGCCCGAGCCCGACAGCGAAGAGATGCAGTATCTGCTTCAGCGACGAGCCGCGCTGGGCGGCGCATTGCCCAAACGCGTTGTACGCACGCGGCGACCGCTCACCCTCCCCGCAGAATCGATCTTCGATGACCTCAACAAGGGTTCGGGAGGCCGCGAGGTCTCGACGACCATGGCCTTTGTCGCGACGCTGCGTTCGTTGATGCGCGATGAACAGTTCGGCGAGCGAGTGGTTCCGATCATTCCCGACGAAGCCCGCACGTTCGGCATGGACTCCATGTTCCGTGAATTCGAGATCTACGCCCCGTTCGGCCAGCTGTACGAGCCGGTCGACCACGAGCTGCTCTTGTCCTACTCCGAGGACTCCGACGGACAAATTCTCGAAGAGGGCATCACCGAAGCGGGCGGTCTTGCAAGCTGGACCGCCGCGGCGACCAGTTACGCGAACTACGGCGTGCCAATGGTTCCGTTCTTCACCTTCTATTCGATGTTCGGTTTCCAACGGGTAGGCGACCTGATCTGGTCTGCAGCCGATTCTCGGGCACGCGGGTTCCTGATGGGCGCAACGGCTGGTCGCACGACGCTGATGGGCGAAGGACTCCAGCACCAAGATGGCCACAGCCACCTGCTCGCCGCCACCGTGCCCGCCTGTGAGGCCTACGACCCCTCGTATGCATACGAGCTTGGCACGATCATCAAAGAGGGTCTGCGCCGCATGTACGGCAACGGCGCTGACGCTGGCGAAGACGTCTTCTACTACCTGACGATCTACAACGAAAACTACGAAATGCCCGTCCGACCAGATCATGTGACCGACGAAGACATCTTGTCGGGCCTCTACCTCTGGTCAGCGGGCCCCGAGCGCACCCATCGTGCAGCCATCCTCTTTTCGGGCCCGACTCAAGGTGCGGCCCGCGAGGCCCAGGCCGAATTGGCCGAGCACTACGACGTCGGCGCAGATCTTTGGTCGGCCACGTCGTATAAGAAGATGCGAGAGAACGCACTCATTGTCGAGCGAGAGAATCGTCTGCGCTCCGATGGCCCTCCTCAGAGTGCCGACATCACCGAGAAGTTGGCCAACGTCGGCGGACCGATCATTGCGGTCACCGACTACATGAAGACTGTCCCCGACCAGATCGCCCGCTGGGTTCCAGGCCGTTTCGTGCCCCTCGGCACCGACGGATTCGGACGCTCCGATACCCGCGAAGCGCTCCGTGCGTTCTTCGAAATCGACACCGCGAACGTCGTGCTCGCTACCCTCTCGGCCCTTGCCGACGACGGCAGAATCGGACGCGAGGCCGTCGCAGATGCAATTGCGCGCTACGGCCTAGACCCCGAAGCCGCGGACCCAGCAAACGCCGGCTAAACAAACCCCTTACCGCCCGCGATCTGACCGAGGGCGAATCGATTGGTACTTTTCGGTCGATTCGTATGACCCATCGTCCAGCGGCAGCCAGCCACCTACTCTCGAAAGCGTGAGCACTATCGCGCCCGCGGAGGCCGAGCCCGAACAACATCAACCGTTTGATCGCAAACGTTTGCTTTGGGCTATCCCCGTTTTGCCGTGGCTCTGGTACCTGATCCGCTCGTTTCATCCGCTCCTCGACCAGGTGGCGATCGGACTTCCGGTTCTCACGGTCATCGTCGCCGTAGTCGCGCTGTATCTGACCGTCAGCCGGGCCTCGATCAAGGCCCTCGCGCTCTTCATCTCGCTCGTGGCGTTCTTCTTCGTTGCGATCATTGGGCCGTGGCGCCCCCAGTCGGGTCCCGCTCCCGAGCAACCAATCCGAATCGCCACCGTCAACACCGGGCTCTACTGGTTCAGCGACAACGACCTGGGATTTCTTGTCAATCAGGAGCAACCAGATCTGGTGGTCGGCGTCGAGCTGGCCGAATCCCACGATGCCGAGCTTCGTTCTCGCTTCCCGAACACCGAGTCGGACATCTTGCCGCTCGAACGTCAACAACAAAACGAGGTTGGCCTTCAACCCGAGGGCGACTCATTCCGGCGCAACGGCTTGCCGAGCATCGGTGTGTACTCAAGCCTCGAGATGACCGCGTTGGAAGACCCAATCGCGGACCAGATCGACGGCGGACTCCCTGGCTTCCGTCTACGAGTCGAAACCGAGGCCGGGCCAGTAATCGTCTATGCCCTGCACATTCCCCGCCCCGTCGGTGGGGACGGCGCGTACGAGGTCTCCGTTTCCGAGCACCTCGAGATCGTCGACGCTATTGCTGATGCCGTCGAAGCCGAGGAATTGCCAACGATCGTGGTCGGCGATCTGAACGCGGTCGACCGGGGCCAGGGCTACCGCCGCCTTACCTCCGAGCTCACCGATGGGATGCGCCAAAACCAGTGGGCGGTCCCAACCGCTGACCGTCCGCTGCCTTTTTCATTGCTTTTCGCACGGATCGACCATGTTCTGATCAGCGAGAGTCTTTGCGCAGCAAACGGCAAGTCCATCAACACCCGGTACGCCGACCATCGCCCCCTGGTGGTCGATGTCGGCGCCTGCCCAACCTGACCTTCCGTGACATTCGCTACCCGATATTTCGACAAACAGACTCACAAGTACCATGGTGACAACACAAGGAATCACTGCTCATGATGTATGAACCTGGATCCCAGGCGAAAGAAACCCCAGGCCTCGAGGACTATCTCGCTGCGCTGCGCCAACGCAAGTTGCTCGTCCTTGGCGTCGCTCTCCTCGGATTGGTCCTCGGTACTCTCTTCACCACCACTCGCGAAAGCACCTTCGAGGCTGCGGCGAAGGTTCTCGTGAACCCGACACCGGTTGGCAGCACCGATGGCCGACTCGAACGCCCGGTTCTCGAGCGCGAAGCAGGAGTAGTGGACTCGAACTCGGTTGCACGACTCGTGGCCGAGGACCTCGAGATCACCACCTCGCCGCTGCTGTTGTTGCGCGAACTCGACGTTGTCTTTGTGGCCAACAGCGACACCCTCGACCTCCAATACACCCACCCCGACGCCGGACAAGCCCAAGACATCGTCAATTCGTTCGCAGCGCAATATGTCGCCCAGCGCAACGGCGCTGCGGACAGCTTTGACGCTACGGCGATCGGTGATCGACAGGCTGAAGTCGACGGCATAGATGCCCAGATCGAAGAGATTCAGACAGAACTTTCCGAAGTCGAGCGCTCAGCACGAATCGAGACCGATGCTGCTTCTCGATCAGCTCTGAACCAGCAAGCAACCGATCTACGAGGTGTCCGCAACCAGCTCATCAACGACCGGAGAAACGCTGCTGGAGATCTGAGCGACGCACAGATCGCGCGAAACTCGCGAGCCGCTCCGGCCGAGATTCTGCAGTTCGCCGATCTTCCAACAACACCGACCGGGTTCTCCGACAACATCTTGCGAGCCCTCGGGTTGTTCCTCGGTGCAGGTGCTGGCGCGGCCCTCGCATTCGTCCTTCACCGCCTCGACCGCACCGCTCGTGAATCCGGTGACGTCGAGCTGGCGCTCGGGACCAGCGTTCTTGCGTCGATCCCCTCGTTCGGTGTGGCCTATCGCAGCGGTTCGGCTGCCATCGTGATGTTGGCAGGCGGCCGATCCGCACGAGTCCAGCGAGCACGAGAGGCGTTCCGACGTCTCCGGTCGTCGGTTCAATTCCTCGGCACTACCCGAGATGCAGAGACCTTCTTGATCACGAGCGCCCGTCCCGCCGAGGGAAAGTCCACAACAGCAGCGAACCTGGCAATTGCACTGGCACAAGGCGAGACCAAGGTGTGTCTCGTCAATGCCGACCTGCGTCGCCCAACGCTCGAAAAGGTCCTGGGCATCCCCTCGACCCAGCAAGGACTCGGCGACTGGCTTGGCGATCAAAACGTCAGCAACATCATGGTTTCGGTTCCCGGTACTCCCGGCCTAGTGGTTGTCCCTGCAGGGCCCCCGCCACCAAACCCCGGCGAGCTCCTGGCGACAAGCCGCTTTGCCACGCTAATGGACGAGCTCTCCTCGCAGTTCGACACCGTCCTCGTCGACGCTCCGCCTGTCCTTTCGGCAGCCGATGCCTCGGCAATCTCGACCGCCGTCGATGGAACCATCATCGTGGTCGACAGCAGCAAGACCGACACCGATACCTTGCTCCGAGTCCGTTCAGAAATCGATCGAGCGGGCGGAACGGTCGTCGGCGCGATCTTGAACCGCGACGACAGCGACGGCGGTGGCGGCGTGTTGCGCAAGGATCGCTACGCCTATGAGCGCGTGACGGCGTCTCGAGCTAGCCAGTAAAGTCCAAACCATGGCAGCAACCGCACTCACGGTCGAGAACATCTCGAACGTCGCGGCGACGGAACCATTCGTCCGCCGACCAGGCGTCATCGAGAGCACGCTCGCGACCCTGATGATCTTCGTCTTCTCGTTCTCGATCCCCACCGAGTGGTTCGTGCGTGTTGGAGGGTCGTCGGCAGGAACCGTGCAGGGCGGCAGCCCGTTGACAACGCTTGTCTTCTTGGGCTTCTTCGGGGTTACCATCCTCGCCCTCATGGGCAACTGGCACATCCTCGGTGCAGCGCTTGGCCGCGAGCCCCTGCTTGGCGTGCTGGTTGGCTTGACCGGCCTCTCCGCGCTGTGGTCGCTCAATTTCATCGAGACCGCTACGACAGCGGTGGTACTCACGATCACGCTCACCGTCGGGCTGTACTTTTCGATCCGCTACAGCCTCGAAGAGACTCTGTTCTTGGCCGGAATTGCGCTCGCGGTCGGGCTGGTCGTCAACTACATTTTTATCTTCGTCTTCCAAGAGTTCGGCCTCGACACGATCAACGTGGGAACCGACGGCGGTTCCAAATGGAGCGGTGTCTTCGTGACAAAGAACGAGCTCGGGCGCATCGCGTCGCTCAGCGTCTTGGTCTTTGGGTTCAATACTCGGCTGCGACGTAGTTTCTTCATCTGGCCGTTGTTGACGTTCCTCGCGCTCGTCCAGGTGATCGCCAGCGACTCGGCCACCTCGCTCGGCGCAACCGGAGGCTTGATCGGGCTTCTCCTGGTCTTCCTAGGATTCCGTGGCCGCAAGACGCTCTACGGCGCCACCGCAGTTGCGATGGTCACGATCTTCTCTACGCTCACGCTGCTCGCCGCGACGAACCTCGCGGCCGCGACGGGTCTGCTCGGCAAAGGTTCTACCTTTACCGGGCGTCTCCCGCTGTGGGTCGACTCCTTCGCCTTCGGCATTGCCGAGCGCCCGTGGACGGGATACGGGTGGCTCGCATACTGGACCGAGCCCGAGTCGTTCGATGTTCGAATTCGCGCCAACTTCGACATTCCCCACGCACACAACGCCTTTATCGACGCATGGTTGTATCTCGGACCCATCGGTGCGATTGTGCTGCTCGCGATTTTCGTACGCGCGCTCATCTGGAGCGCTCGCAACATCCGGGCCGTCCCAACCGCGGTCGGCCTGGTCCCGATTTTGATGATTTCTTACGGTTTCATCTTCTCGCTGACAGAAGCGGGTGTCGTGCGCCGAGATATCTCTTTTGTCCTGTTTGTCATCGCCATCGTCACCGCAGCGAACAACAAGGGCGCACGCGTGCGCTGGAAGAAGCAAACGGCGTCCGACGAACAACCCGAACACGCCCTAAACGCTGCACTCTGAGGGCCACTCACCGTCACTAAGTGGGCCATCCGGCGCTGTTCTAGCGGTCATTTGACCCTCAAGAGATTCTGGATCGCGTCGATCACAGCCTTATCGGCACGAGAACCTTCCTCATCATGGCCACATTGGTCGTTGCAGCCCTCGGTATCACCGCGGGCCTGACGTTGCGCGCCGATAACGATGGCCCACGCACCGAATTCGACCTCGCAAACGCTGATATTGCAGGCCCGCTGGGTCGCACCGTCGGCGAACCCAGCGGTTCGCGGACGCTGGTCGACCCATCGCAGCCGGGCCAAGCGCTCGCCTTTGCGAACTCCGACGTTGCGACTCTTGCCGAAAGAATCGGGCGCTCGACCGCTCTTGACGACGCTGCACAGGTCCGAATCTCTGACCTGCGTCAGTCCAGCACGGTTAGCCGTGACGTGTGCCAAGGCGTTCCCCGTCCAACGGCAAGCGAAGACATTCTCATTACGGAAGCCTTTCGCATCGTCGACGCCGATGCGGTCATCGACGTGCGGATTACCGAGTTTGATGAACCCGCAACCGTAGATCGTGTTCTTCAGGCCAGCCGCTCCGCGTGGGAAGCGTGCAACGGCACCCCGCACGAGGATTCGGGCACCGTTGAACGACGCGTGTTGCCCTTTGTCAGCTTGTCCGGCACTGCTGGAGTGAACCTGCAATCATCGCTCATCGATGCCTCGGGCGAACTCGAATCGTCGAGCCAGACCTTGGCGATTCCCGTTGGTGATGTCCTGATCGAAGTTCGCTTGGTCTCCAATGGCGAGCTGTCGACCAGCCTCGATCCCGTGCAAGTCCTCGACGATGTGGAGGCGCTGCTGTGAATTCAAAGCTCTGGCGACTATTGCTTGTCATCGTCTTTATCGTTGCCGCGTGCAGCGGCGACGAAACCGACGACATGACGGCCAACCCCGAGGATTCTGCTGCTCAGGCCGAGCAGGTCGACGTCGGACCCGACATCGACCCCGAGACAGAGCCCGTCCCCTCCTCAACAGTTGTCCCCGAGGTCGAGACGATCGAACCTGAAGTACTCGAATCGAACAAGCTCTCACGCGTCTACATCGCGGCCAATGGAAACGACGGAAGTAACGGCGCCAATCCCAATTCGGCCGTGCGCTCGATCGATCGCGCCTTCTCGTTGATCCAGCCGGGCGGAAGCATCATCTTCCAACCGGGCACCTATCCCCCGCTACGAGTGATCGGCAAGCAGGGTTCCCCCGGCGCCCCTATTCGGCTTGAGGCATCGGGTTCGGTTGAATTCCGAGACAAGGACTACAAGTCCGGCGCCGGCATTCTGGTCGAGAACTCCCAACACCTCGAGATCGTGGGTATGCGCACCAGACGCTCGTTGTGGGCTATCTACGTCGTGAACACACACAACCTCACGATCCGAGGAAACGACTTCGGCGACATTGGTCAAGAAGGCATTCGTATCAAGGGCGGCTCGTCAAACGTGCGAATCGAAGGCAACACGGTCTCAGACACCGGCCGACGAACCGACAAGGGACCGTCGAACGGCGAAGGTATCTACCTCGGCACGGGCAGTCCTGGCGGCGTTGATCACGTCCGCAACGTCGTCGTGGTCAACAACCGGATCGTGCGTACAACCGACGAGGCAATCGACGTCAAGCGACCGTCGAGCAACATCGACATCATCGGAAACACCATCTCGGACGTGAAGACCCAAACAACCGGTGCGATCGTTGTCCACCTGAACGGGGACCAGGGCGGCAATCCCGACATCAATATCGAACGCAATGTGGTTCGAAACGTGACCCGCGTATCGCCATACAACGACGGAAATTGCATTGTCAGCCAGGTGACGGTGCGAATCGTGAACAACGTGCTGCACAATTGCCAGCATCGAGGCATCTTCTTGAAGGGAAGCGGTGGAACAGCGACCATCCAGCACAACACGCTGATCAACACCGGCAGCATCGGCGCCATCGTCAACGAAGGGCGCGGTATGGGTGTGGTGAGCGAGAACAACCTCGGCGCCAGCGGCGACCGAAACCGGACGGCCGGTTCCAATGTGTTCGTGAACGCCAGCGGAGGCAACTACCAATTGACCTCTTCTGCGGCCGGCCAACTCAAGTCCGCGCCAAACCTTGGGGTCAGCAACGATCTGAGCGGATCGAGACGTCCTGGGTCCGGGCCCGTCACCTTCGGCGCTGTTGAAGCAGCGGGTGCGCCAGCAGCGCCACCAACAACGCAAGCTCCACCTCCAACCGCTGCACCGACTACCACCGCTGCACCACGCAGCGCTCCAGCAACAACTCAAGCTCCCCGTGTCACCGTTCCACGTAACGCGGCACCCGCCCCGACTACCCCACCGAATCGCAGCAGCGCGCCAACGCCTGCCCGCCCTGATGCAACGATCACCGAATTGTTGACGCCACCGCCGTCGTCGTCGCAGTCGTCGTCATCGCCGCAGTCGTCGAGTAATCCAGCCTCACCGGAGGCTGTCGAGTCGTCTAGCGCTGCTGATTCATCGGTCGCTCTTGGGCCCACTCCCGATAGCGGATTGGACGCAGTCGCAGCCTTGCCAGAGTCCGAGGGAACCTCGTCGGGACTTGGCCCCGGATTTCCCGCACTGGGCCCTCCGCCGATTGGCCGAACCCTTGGTGAACCTCGCGAATTTGGGCCCCTACTTCCCGGAGATGACGACGGCGCTGCGCCACTCGACAGAGCATCGTGTTTCAATTCGGTGATCTGTATCTGGGCACCGTTTCTCTAGCGGTACTCCCGTTGTCTGAGGCTGCGCCTCGGACTGTGCTGCCGGTCACGTATACCGATTACTTTTCGCGGTTGCTCGCGAGTACCATGTTGACCGCGGGAAGCTAGTAATCACATCCAGAGTCGACCAAAAGAACTCCGAACCAGATTTGGAAGGAATACAACTGTGAGTGAAACTCATAGCTGTTATCTGATCGAAGTGGGGCACCCGTGCCGAGCAACTCGGATGCAGCTACCGAACCGGTAGTAACCATCCTGTTCAAAAACTGTAATCAGTACCGAGTGCCCTTCTTTCGGCATCTCCGAGCGAACCTCGAACAAAAGGGTATTGATCTGCGCCTCGTTGTGGGCGGCGGCCTCCCCGAGGACCTCGCCAAGGGCGATATCGCAGCCGACAGCCTGCCATGGGCCGAGGAACGCCCCTTTTCTTCTTTCGACTTCTTTGGGCACACGATGTTGTGGCAGCCCGGCTTTGACCTCGCCCGCTCGTCGGATCTGATCATTACCGAACAGGCATCCAAGCAACTCTTCAACGTCATCCTTTCTCACGGTCAGCGTTTGCTCGGAACGCGTCATGCCTTCTGGGGTCACGGCAAGAACTTCCAGGCGTCGCTCGAAGGCACAGCCGGAGAAGGGCTCAAGCGCCATCTCACGAAGCGGGCTCATTGGTTCTTTGCCTACAACCAGCTCTCTGCCGATGCCGCTGTCGAGTTCGGGATGCCTGCCGACCGAATCACGAACGTGATGAACTCGACCGACACCGAACACATGCGGGCCATCCGCACGGCCCTTCCAGCATCAACCCCCGATGACGTGCGCAGCGAGCTTGGCATTGGAGACGGACCCGTAGCGCTGTACCTCGGCGGAATTTACCGGCACAAGCGCCCCCAATTCCTCGTGGACTCAGCCGTTGCGATCCGCAAAGCAATCCCCAACTTCGAGATGGTCGTCATCGGGTCCGGCAGCGAAGTCGGCATTATCGAAGACGCCGCTGAACGCTACGACTGGTTCCATCATCTCGGGGCCCGGTACGGCGACGAACGTATCCGTCTCGCCTCCGTGGCCGACGTACAGCTCATGCCAGGTCTCGTGGGCTTGAACGTCGTCGACGGCTTCGCTCTGGGTCTGCCCACAGTGACGACCAACATCGATTACCACAGCCCCGAAATCGAATACTTGATCGACGGAGTGAACGGCGTTGTCACCCCGGCCGATGCAACGCCGGCACAGTTTGCTCAGGCCACCTCGGATCTTCTCAACGACCCGGCGACCCTGGCGGCGCTGTCCCGTGGCGCCGATCACGCGGGTCAGGAACTATCGATCCAAGACATGGCACAACGCTTCGCCGACGGAATCGTTCAGGCACTACGCGAAAACGCGTAGTGCCTCGGCAGGCCTGCGATGCTCCAGAGAGTCGAACTTGTGCCGATTGGAACGCCAGGATGGCCCTTCCGCAGTCTGACGAGGTGAGGTACCAATGAGTACTGGGACGCGTCTGCTGTCGCGTATACCTGTCCCGAGCGACCTGACCATCGCGCTATGCACTATCGGCCGCCAGGGGTTCCTCCAGACGGCGCTAGGCACATTGCTCGACACCACACCGCCAGGCGTCAGCCTCAACGTGGTGTTGAATCGCCCCGACGACCCCGAGCTGTCCACTGAAATCAAAGAGTTACTCTCGGGTTGGGATGGCCCGCTACAAATCGTCGAGCTCGATGAGCGACTGACGATCGCAGGTTCGCACAACACCGCGCTGAATGCGAGCACCACCGACTTCATTACGTTCATGGGCGACGACGACTTGGTGCTCGAGTCGAGGGTCGAAGAGCTTCTGTCACGCTTTTGGACCATCACCCCCACGCCAGCGGTTATCGGAAGCTACTGCCGTCGCGTCAGCGGCTCCTTTGACGCCCCCCGCTTCTCCACGAACAAGGACTACGGGCCAACAACCGTCGAGGAATGGCGTGACAAGCGCGACTCTGGGGAACTGATCGAGATCGTCTTTCCGGCCGCGATCTACCGAACGGACCTACTCAAGTCCATCGGTGGCTTCGAGGAGCGCTTTGGGTCCGCAATGGACCTCGCCACCTTTACGATTCTGGGCCAGGAACACCCGGTTCTTGCCGATCCCCGCCGCAGCTTTGCCCACCGGATTCACGATGGATCCGTGACGTCGAGCAGCGCATCACAACACGCGGCCCGCCTGCGCTATACCGAGGAATACATCGCTGCACTTCGCGCTGGTGAGCCCGAGCCAGCATGGGATGACTTCATCGACAGGGACAGCGTGGCCCCCGTCGCTACGAGGCTCACCGACAAGCGGCGAGTTCTCAGCGCGACGCTGTTTCGTCAGGGAGGCGCAGCGGCGGCCTCCGGCAACCTTCTGACCGGTATTGGCAAGGTCGCTGCATCCGCGGCTCTCTCACCTGGCACCTTCGTCAACCGCTCGAAGTCTCAGGTCTCGCGAGAGGCCGCGGGACAGACTGTTGTCTCGTTGCTGATGAAGAACACGAACCAGTATCGAGTGCGCTTCTATGAACTCCTTCGAGCCGAACTACGCGCTCAAGAAATCGAACTACGCCTGATCGTCGCCGACGGGTTGCCCGAGGACATCGCCAAAGGTGACCAGGCAACACTGCCGTGGGCCGAGCACCGTTCTTTCCGCGAACTTTCACTCGCGGGGAAGACACTTCTGTGGCAACCAGGATTCGATGTTGCCTCCGGAGCTGACTTGATCATCACCGAACAAGCCTCAAAGCAGTTGTTCAACATCGTGCTCGCGTACGGCCAACGCGGCTTTCGCACTCGCCTTGCCTTCTGGGGTCACGGCAAAAACTTCCAAACCTCAATCGAAGGCTCATCGGGAGAGTCGTTGAAGAATGCAATGACCAGTCGAGCGCACTGGTTCTTTGCCTACAACGAACTCTCCTCACACGCAGCAATCGAGGCAGGAATGCCAGCGGATCGAGTGACATCGGTGATGAACTCGACCGACACCGAACACATCCGCCGAGTTCTGGGATCTCTTAGCCCAGACACCGACGCACAGGTTCGCTCCGAGCTCGGAATGGGCTCGGGACCAGTCGTGCTCACCATGGGTGGAATGTCTCCTTTCAAGCGGCCGGCGTTCCTCGTCGACTCCGCGATCGAGCTCCGCAAGCGAGTCCCGAACGTCGAAGTTGTGGTCATCGGCGGCGGCAGCCAACTCCACATCGTTGCCGATGCTGCCCGCCAGCACGACTGGCTTCACTCAACCGGACCGTTGTACGGCGACGAGCGGGTCCGAATCGGCTCGCTTGCGACGCTACAACTGATGCCAGGACTGGTCGGGCTGAACGTGGTCGACGGTTTTGCTCTCGGCCTGCCCACCGTCACGACCGATATTGACTATCACAGCCCCGAAATCGACTATCTGATCGACGGTGAGAACGGTCTGGTCGTCACCGGTTCGCCTACCCCCGCGCAATATGCCGAGAAGGTCGCGGAGCTTTTGGGCGACGGCGAACGGCTCTCGGTCATGCAGGCAAACGCAGCTGCATGGGGCAAGGAGCTCACCGCCGAGGCAATGGCGCGCAACTTTGCTGATGGCGTCCGCGCAGCGCTCGACGCACCTAGCCGGTAATGGCTGTCGATCGCTCTAACAAGCGACTCGCACAGAACGCAGGCTTCGTACTCGTTGCTGAACTGGCCGTGCAGGTCGTTCGGGCTGCCACGATCTTTGTACTTGCCCGACTCTTTGACGACGAGGAAGTTTTCGGCACGTATGTGAGCCTCCTCGCACTGACGACACTGCTCGCGCCGGTAAGCCAATGGGGCATGAACCACGTCGGGGTTCGTGCAATCGCTCGGAACGTACCGTTCGCTGAAACCTGGGCGAAGGTCACGTCGACAATTTCGCTCGGCGGACTACTCGGTACGGCAGTCGCCACGATCGTCGGCTTCGTGTTCCTCGATGTCCGGCCGGTCATCGCTCTTGGGTTCGGCCTGGCGCAACTGATCGGCTTCAATACTGCCCAAGCTGCCACGATGATGACCGAGGCGCACCACCGTTCAGATGTTGGACTGCGAATCAACATCATTGGCGGCATTGTGCGATTGGCAATGCTGGCGGCGTTCTGGCTATTGGGTCAACACACGCTCGGCGTATGGGCGATCTTCCTCGTTGGCGGAATGATTGGTTGGGGCTTGCTGAGTTCCTACCAAGTCGCCCACGAGTTTGGCGGAACGCACAAACTCGCGTCGCCCACCATGGAGGATCTGCGACACGGGGTTGGCTTCGTCTTCGTGCAGACATCGTCTAGCGGGCAAACCGACGTCGACAAGTTCATCCTCGGCGCCAACGACCTGAAGGCCGACGCGGCGATCTACTCCCCGGCGTTCCGCATCGTCGAAATGTCCACCATTCCCTTGATTGCCGTAGTTCGCGCCACCTACGCAGAGTTCTTTCGGCGTGGTGCAAGCAACGTCTCCGATGCAATGGCCTTCGCCAAGAAACTCACCGCAATCGCTGCGGGATACGGGGTTGCGGCCGGAATCGGCCTTTTCATCACCGCCCCGCTCATCCTGTGGGTTCTCGATGAGGAGGACTTTGCTGGATCGGTGGATGTGATTCGCTGGTTGGCGCTCATTCCGTTGATCAAGGGACTTCAATACTTCCCGGGCAACGCGCTTACCGGCGCTGATCATCACAACGTTCGATCGTGGATTATCTTCGTCACCGCCATGGTGAACCTGATCGCCAACCTCATCTTCATCCCCGAGTTTGGCTGGAGGGCTGCAGCGGTCACCACGCTGATAGCCGAGACGCTCTTCGCAGCGATGCTGTGGGCTGCCGTATCGTTCCTGGCCCGCCAAGAGCGCTCCGATGAGGCGTACGCTCCGGGGTGATAGCGCCTATGGGTGAAGAGGTTTAACGCAGGCTCGAATCGCCGAAGATGTTGCCCTCGAAGCGATTGTTGTTGATGCAGGTTTGCGGGTTCCACACGTGGTTGGTTCCTCGGGGCAGGTGCTGGTTGTCCATCCAGACCCGGTTGCCCGTCACGACATGGTCCCGGCATCCACCGGTGTAGCCGTAGTCGTTGATTGTCATCCCCGTGGTGGTCGCTAGTGGAACATTCCCTCGACCGACGATCGTGTTGTTGCGAACCGTGATGTGATCGCCGCCAGCGAGATTGATTCCGACGTGACCTGGATCGATGAGTGAGTTGTTCTCGACGACGACGTAGCGGGTTGCGCCGGTGTGGTCGTTTCCATCACCGAGGATCATGCCGGTGCCCGAACCACTCGGCCCGCCATTACGCAACGTGTTGTTGGCGATGCGGATTGGGCTACTGGACGTTCCCGAAGCGCTGAACAGGTTGATCATGTCTTCATAGTCCGAATCCCACCGACCTCGACCTTCAATGAAGTTGTTGGAGATGGAGATGCCCGCTGCATTTTGAATTCGGTTGAGCTGAATGGCGTTGCGACCAGCGTTGTAGAAGTTGTTATTCGAGATGGTGATCCGCGAGGACTGTTCCTCGACCTTGATCGCGCGGCTTCCACGATCATCGCCCTTGTTGCCAATATCGCTTCGAATGTTGCGGATCGAGTTGTTCTTGATCGTGATGTTGTTGCTGGAACGAACCTGAATTGCGTTGTTGCGCTTTGAGCCAAAGAGCTCGTTCGACATGTTGTCGATTAGTGATGACTCAATGGAAATGTTCGCGGCGTCTTCGATATGGATGAGACCAGCGTCGTAGAACGACGAAACAGCCTTGTTGGTGCCGCAGTCCCGGATGGTGACGTTGCGAATCGTGACGTTCCTCGCATTCGTCAGATCAATGCAGCGACCGTCCGGATTCGAGATCACCAGATTCTCGAGTGTGGCACCGTTGGAATTGCGCAGATTCTGAAAGCCCACATAGTCACAATTTTGGTTGCAGCCGGGCCCAGACGGAGCTGGCGCTGCGGTCGTAGTTGGAGCTCGGGTGGTCGTTGT
>CAZMYN010000039.1:0-18669 GCA_964570495.1 uncultured Acidimicrobiales bacterium
TTTTATGGGGACAGGCCCCATGTCGTTGGGCTAGTAGCCGAGACGCTCTAACAGGCTGGTTTCGGTCTGCCAATTCTTCGACACCTTGACCTGTAATTCGAGGTAGGTGCCCTCGCGCAGTTGCTTGCGCGCCTCGGTGCCGACGTGCTTGATGATCGAGCCGTTCTTGCCGATCACGATGCCCTTTTGAGATTCGCGTTCGACCAGAATCTCACAGCGAATATGCGGCCACTCCATCTCGGTAACGCGAGTGGCGATCGAGTGCGGGATCTCATCGCGCAGCACACCGAGCAGCTGCTCGCGAACAAGCTCGGCAACCCAGAAGGCGTCAGCCGCGTCGCTCGTCATGTCTTCGGGGTAATACGGAGGGCCTGGCGGCATGCGCGATGACAGGTGTTCGACGAGCTCGTCGACCCCGTCGCCCGTCAACGCGGAGACCGGAAAGTAGGCGTCAAGGTCAAACGATGCCGCGCTGGCGAGTTGTTTGAGCACTTGTTCGGGGTCGGCTTTGTCGGTCTTGTTGACGACGAGCACGGCATCTTTCGGGCAGCGTTCGACCACCCAGGTGTCGCCGGGTCCGATCGGCATGGTGGCATCGACCATCACGACAACGACGTCGACATCGCCGATCGAGGACTCCGCTGCCTTGTTGAGCCGATTTCCGAGCGGTCCGCGGGGCTTATGGATGCCCGGCGTGTCGACGAACACGAGCTGCACTTCATCTCCGTGAAGCACCCCACGGACCTGCGAACGGGTGGTCTGGGGTTTGTCCGAGACAATCGAAACCTTCTCGCCCAGGATCTTGTTGAGCAGTGTCGACTTTCCGACGTTCGGTCGGCCGACGAGGGTGACGAAACCTGAACGAAATTCACTCATGGTTAGCTAGCTCTGCATCGTGGGTTGGTTGCGCGCGGTGACGCACGACGCGAACCCGCGTGATGCGTCGGCCCTCGACGGTTTCGACCGTGAGTGCCAAGCCGTTGGTGGTCACGGTTTCACCAACCTCAGGTACCCGGCCGAGGTCGTCGAAGATCAGACCGCCGAGAGTGTCCCAGTCGTCGTCGGGCAGGTCGGCATTGATCAACTCGTTGAATTCGTCGATCGTGATTCGTCCATGCACGAGCCACTCGCCAACCCGCAGCGGCTCGAAGAGCGGTTCTTCCACCGCGTCGAACTCATCAACGATTTCGCCGATGAACTCTTCAATAAGATCTTCCATGGTGACGATTCCGGCCATGCCGCCGTACTCATCGATCACCACGACCAGGCTGGTCGGCACGCCCTTCAACTCGCGGAGCAGGTCGGCGGCACGCTTGGTTTCAGGAACGAACACTGGCGTGCGTTGGGCGATGGACACGAAGTGGCTACCCCTCCCCCGCTGCACGCGAGCGAACAGGTCCTTGATGTGGACAACACCTTGAACGTCGTCGATGTCTTCGTTGTAAATCGGCATTCGGCTGTGCCCGCGATCGACGAGGAGTTCGATGGCGCCGTCGATTGTCATCTCTGCCGACACGGCGAGCACGTCGGGGCGCGGAACCATCACCTCACGCACGATCGTGTCGCCAAAGTCGACGACCGACTGGATGATTTCGCCCTCGTCCTCGTCGAGCACCTCGGCTGCGACTGCAGCATCGGTTATCGCAACGATCTCTTCTTCGGATCTGACTGCACCAGCACTGCGACTCGTATTTCGCAACAGCGCTGTGCTCATCGCGCCAAGAATCCCAAGGAGCAGGCGGATTGGGGGGAAGGAGCGGATGACTCGACTTGCCCGGGCCGCCGACGGTGCAACCCGGTCGATGTTTCGCATCGCCCAGGTCTTGGGCACCGATTCGGTGACGACGAACATGACCGACATCACGATGAGGAGCGCGAGCGGAATCCATGCGCCGCCGAATCGTCGTTGCGTGATGATCGCCACGATGGCTCCAAGGGAGAGCTGCGCGGCGAGCGACAGCGCGAGGATCGGGGCGAGGGCGCGGCGACGATCCTGAAGGTCGTTCACTAGTTCGCTCGCTCCTGGGGCTTCGTCTTCCTCGAGGGCTTCAGCCCGCGAACGGCTCATACCGTTGAGTGCAGATTCGCCTGCAGCGAGACCGATGAGCAAAGCAATAAGAGCCAACCCGATGATCACGCTCAACAGGTCACCCACAGCTATACCTCACGGAGAGCCCCTGCGTCGGAGCTGCGCCACGCGGCGAGGTGACGCTTCTCCGCTGCCTTCATTTCTTCCGCCTCGGCCGTTTCCTGGTGATCCATCCCAAGGATGTGCAAGACACCGTGAACAACCATCAGTGCCATCTCGTCGTCGAGTGAATCGGCAGCCTGTGCTGCAACGACCTCCGGGCAGATCACGACATCTCCGAGAAGACGCTTTTGGCCAGGCAGGACAACCGAGTCCGAGTCGTCCAGCGGAAACGACAGCACGTCGGTCGGGCCCACGCCATCCATGTGTTCGACGTTGAGCTGAGTCATTTCTGCGGTGTCGACAAACGTCAGGTTGAGTTCGCTCGTGGCTTCGACACCTTCGGCGACCAACACTTCGAGCGCGAGGCGCTCCCAACGACTCCGCTTGACGCACTTGACCGATTGCTCATCGAGAACAAAGACGTCCGGGCGGCCACTCATGACTTGTTCCTCTCGCCGTCGGCCTCGTACGCGTCGACGATGGCTTGCACGATCGAGTGCCGCACGACGTCCTTGCTGCCCAGGCGCACAAAGGCAAGCCCATCGATCCCGCCGAGAATTCGTTCGAGGCTGATCAGCCCCGACCTTCCACCTTGAACGTCGACCTGGGACACATCGCCGGTCACCACTGCCCGAGAGCCAAAGCCAATCCGGGTGAGAAACATCTTCATCTGCTCGGGAGTCGTGTTCTGAGCTTCGTCCAAGATAATGAAACTGTTGTTGAGGGTTCGCCCACGCATAAACGCGAGCGGAGCGACCTCGATAGTTCCGCGCTCCATCAGCCGAGCAACACCCTCGGTGTCGGTCATGTCGTAGAGCGCGTCGTACAGCGGACGCAGATAGGGGTCGACCTTTTGCATCAGGTCGCCGGGCAAGAAGCCGAGGCGTTCGCCGGCCTCGACGGCGGGTCGGGTGAGGATGATGCGTTCGACCGTGTCGGCTTGCAGCGCTTGGAGCGCCATGGCCACCGCGAGCCAACTCTTGCCGGTTCCTGCGGGGCCGATTCCAAACGTGATGACGTTTTTCGATATTGCTTCGAGGTAGCGCTGTTGACCCGCCGATTTCGGCCGGATGATCCGCCCAGAACCGGTGCGAATCGTGTTCGAGTTGAAGACCTCGGAGGGCCGTTCGTCAACCTCGACCAGATCGACGGTCCGGTTTACCGTACGAGCGTCGAGCACTTGGCCTGATTCGAGCATCAGGACGAGTTCTTCGACGACTTTCCCGGCTTCAACCGCGCGTTGACCAGAGATCGTCACCTGACTTCCGCGCACGTGAAGATCTGTATTTGGGAAACGATCCTCGACTACCCGTAGGTACTCGTCGCGCTCGCCGAGCAAACCGGTCATCAGATGATTCCCAGCGACATGAATGGTGACGGTGTCTTCGGACAATTGAACTCTTCGTAGGTGATCGGACGCAAAACGTCTGCTTTCCTAGCGTACAGCCCGCGGGTCGACGGAGTTGCCCCACTCCAATTGGGCTCGCTGGCCCTACGCAAGCCCCTCGCCACGCACGAGGGCCTCGGCTGTCGACGCGGGGAGCATCTCCCCTACCCGCAAGGTTCTGTTCGGGTCATGGGAGAACACTTCGGCCATGAACGCAGTAATGATCTTTTGCACCTCTTCGATGTCGATCTCGTCGGCGCTATCGAGCTCATCAATGGGCACGGCGAGCACATCGTGGTCTTCGTCGTCGTTCTGCCACTGCTCCAAGAGCCCGATTGCCTGGCAGGTCATTCGCGTACCGCTCGCAATGGGGTTGTTGCTGAGAACAAACGCGTCGAGGCAATCCCCATCGCCTCCCAACACGCCAATAACGAACCCATACGCGTAGGGGTACGGGTACGAGACGGGCTCTTCGTGCAGCGGGACAAGGTTCACCTCGTCGTGATGGATCTTTGTCGTTGCGCCCTGCGGGTTCTCGACAAACACGTCGAATTGCAATCTCTCCATCACCAGTCCCTTGATTCGCCCCGCTAGTTCATGGCCGCGAGGCGTCCTCACCATCGCACAAATTTCAGGCGTACCAGTCGCCAAAAGGCTCAGATGTTCGGCCAAGCGACCCATTTTCGCGCGCTGAGTGAGGTACCACTATTGGCGGATAGCCGGTGGAGGTGAGAGGCGAATGTCAACGGACTCGTTTGATAAAAATCTTGCGGAAATCTCCGACGACGCGCGCCGAGCCGAAGCGGTGCGACTACGCCAACAACGCTCGGATCGAAGCCTTGCAGCCGCCCTTTCCGGCACCTTTGCCGGCACGTTGCTCGAACTGGCCGAAACCCGGGCGGCGGTAAGCATTCGCACCCGCTCAGGCGATTCAATTCATGGCATCGTGACCGGCGTTGGACCCGACGTGGTCATTGTTTCTGCTGGCGGAGCCCAACAACGCATCGTGCTTCGACGGCTCGCCATCGAAGCGATTGTCGAACAAGGGCCCGGACACAACCGGACCGTCGAACACATCGACACTGGCCCTGAACTCGCGCAGATTCTCGACGAGGTCAGCGCCGACCGCGAGCGCATTGCACTCACGCTTTCGACAGGAAATCGAATTGCGGGAACGATTCTGCGAGTCGGAATCGATCAGATCGCGCTACGCCTCGACGGCGACGAAGACACCCTTACCGTGCCGCTGTTCGCCATCGACCAGGTGGTGTTGGGCCGATGAACAGCGAAATTTCACGCTTAAGTGCTCTCGGCAGCGGCAGCTTCGGGGTAGAGGTGTTCGAGCTCGCCAGGAGAGATCTGACTCTTCGAGACAAACTCGTCGATTTCAGACTGCTTGAGGCGAATAACACGGCCGAAACGGTACGCGGGCAACTGCCCTTCGTCGATCAGCCGGTACAGCGTTCGCGGGATCAATCCCAGCGCTGCGGCCGCTTCCTTGGTGGACAGCCAATCTCCATCTGCATGAGTCATGACCACCACCATAACGTACTTTCACGTTCTTTGAGTCATTTTTGGTAAATCGAGGCCCACGGAGTTACTTATGAGCGATGTTGAACAACCAGTACTTTCCGCCAAAAGGCGGCTGCCGAGCGGCCGTGCGGTCCTTGGCGGCTTACTCGTCACACTCGCCGTTCTCGGCGTTCTACTGGCAAGCCGACTCGGTGATCAGGCAACCATCCGCCAGGTCGTCGTTGCGAACGAGGCACTTGCCCCGGGCACGGTCCTCGAACCACAACACCTCGCCACAATCGAGATTCGCCTCGCCGAAGAGGTCGACTGGGTGTCCTCGGACACCTCGGAATTCTTGGGATCGGTCCTGCTCGGCCCCGTCGACGAATTCGAGTTCATCCAGAGGGCAAACGTTGCCGAGGGCTCACCCGACGCGGTCCCCAACGGCCTCGTGGAAGTATCCCTCGAGGTCGAGGCGAGCCGAGCACCGGCATCGCTTTCACCTGGAGAGCTCGTGACGGTCCTCGCCACATTTACCGACGAACCAGCCCAGACCGAAGTAATTGGACGCAACGTCACGGTGATCTCGTACAGCACCATCCAAGACGATTTCTCGACCGGTGGACCGACAGTTCTGCGACTCGCTATTGCGGACGGAGAAGTTGCGAGCGACATCGTCATGGCGTCGATCACCGGTGAGATCTCGATCATTGGAGTCACCGGAGCGACCGATATCGAAATCCCCGGGGTCTCGTAATGAACGAGCGCTTCGTTGTCCTCGGTGTAGCCCCGGTTCGCCGCGAGTGGTTCCGCCGCGTTGCACGGTGGGCCAACGAAGCCGCGCTTCCAATCGAATTCATCAAGTGCATCTCCACCAACGAGGTACTTTCTCGGCTCGAAAGTGGACAACCGTTCTCTGCGGTACTCGCTGATGCGTCGAGCACCGGACTCGATCGCGACCTACTCGACCTCGCAAACGCTGTCGGCTGTTCGCCAATAATCATCGACCACGGCCTCGTCGATCGGGACTGGGAAACCCTCGGAGCAAAGGCCGTGCTCGACGAGCGCTTCGAGTCAGGCGATTTGCTGAGCGTGCTCGAGGAGAACGCCTTTCGCATTGGCCGGGGCGAGTCAGCCCAGCACATCGACGATCGAAGCGAAACCACCGCAGCACCGAACGGCCGGGTAGTCGCGGTGACCGGTGCTGGCGGAATCGGGACATCGACGATCGCGATGGCCACCGCTCAAGGTCTTGTTCGCCACGGCGAGCGCCAACCAATCCTGCTCGCAGATATGGCTTTGCGTGCCAGCCAGGCAATGTTCCACGATGCCCGTGATGTCGTTCCCGGCTTGCTCGAACTGGTCGAGGCACACCGCTTGGGAATTCCGAATCCCGCTGACGCTCAATCGACGATCCACTCGCTTCCCGAGCGCGGCTACGAACTGCTTCTGGGCCTGCGTAACGAGCGCGACTGGATTTCGGTTCCGCCCCGCGCGCTGTCGGCAACCTGGACAACCCTCGCCTCGACCTACCGCACCACGGTGTGCGATCTCACCGGAGAGTTCGACGGAGAGAGCGAAACCGGGTCCGCAGATATCGAAGACAGAAACCGGCTGGCTCGAATGGCAGCCCAAAATGCGGATCTCGTGGTGGTCGTCGGCGCACCCGAAGCCTGGGGCATGCACCACCTGGTGCGCACGATCCTCGCCGTCTGCCAGTTGGGCGTTCCCGCGCAACGAGTGCTTCCAATCATCAATCACGCTCCGCGCCAGGCCCGACAGCGCGCATCGATCACGTCAGCTGTTAGTGACCTGCTGTCCAGCCGACTTCCCGATGCCGAGAAGGTTGTAGGACCCACCTTCGTGCCGACAAAACGAAACCTCGCCGCGCTGCTGCGCGACGGCGATTCCCTGCCATCGGCCATGACGAACGTGATGGGCGACACCGTTGCAGCGATGCTCGCCCAAACCACCGGCCCCGCAATGGTCGAGGCCACCGAGGAGGCCGAGCTCGCCCCGGTCGCCGTCACACCCGGATCGCTCGGCACCTGGAGCCACGATGACTGACTACCGCGAACCTCAAACCGAGCATTCACCACTCGAAGAGCTCGAACACCAAGCTCTTCAAGTCGCCAATGACCGAAACCTCTCCCCCGAAGGTGCCGAGGCAGAAGAACAGCTCCGCGGCATCCTGCGCGAGATCGTCACCCAGTGGCGTACCGACTTTCTTCGCGGCATCCGATCGATCGACCTAACCGAGCCCGACCTGATCGTCGAGCGGGCAATGGCCAACCTCACGGGTTACGGGCCGTTGACCGCACTGCTCGAAGACGACGACGTGTGGGAGATCATGCTCAACGCTCCCGACCAGATCTTTGTGAAGCGGCACCGCGGAGTTTCTGGATATCACAACGAGTCGTTCCATGACGACGACCACGTACTTCGTACGGTCACTCGAATCGTGGATCGTTCGAGCGGCGCGCACCGCGCGCTCGATCCAACCGCTGGCCTTCAAGACGCCCAGCTCGACAACGGTGCCCGCTTGCACATCGTCCACGGCGATATTGCACGCGGCGGCCACATGATCGTCAACATCCGTAAGTTCACCGGCATGTCCTTCCGATCGTTGGACGAGCTCATTTCATCGGAGACGATCACGGTGGACGCGGCGAACTTTCTCCGTGCCTGCGTACAGTCGAGCCTTTCGATGGTCTTTGCCGGAGTTCCAGGTGCCGGTAAAACCACACTGCTTTCGTGCTGTGCTGCCGAGCTCGACCCGTCCCTTCGTGTCGTGATTGCCGAAGAGGTCTTCGAGGCCGACGTACCGCTACCAAACGTTGCGAGCATGCAGACGCGCGGCGGTCGACCCGATCGCCCCGGCATCGACCTGCGAAACCTCGTCGGCGGCTTCTTGCGCATGGCGCCAGATGTCGCGATCGTTGGCGAGGTCCGAGACCGCGAGGCCTTGCCGCTCATGATGACCCTGTCGAGTGGCGTAACCGGATTCACCACAATCCACGCCGGTTCGGCTCGCCAAGCGCTCACCCGCTTGCGATTCGTGTGTCAACTCGCCGAAACCTCGAGCGACATACCCATGGCTGCGCTCAACGACCTGGTGTCCCAAGCGGTCGACGTCGTCGTGCACGCCGTGCGTACACCCGAAGGCCCGCGCGTTAACCAAATCGCGTGTGTCGAAGACCTGACCGCAACCTCGGGTTCGACCAGCTTCACGATGACCGAGGTCTTCAAGCGCAATCCACGGTCAGGACGCCTCGAATGGACCGGCCATGTCCCCGTGCGCGCAGCCGAGGAAATGGCTAATCGCGGCATCGAGATCCATAGCCTCCTGCCGCGCACACAGCCAATGCCACAGCCCGTGTTGGCACACCTACCTTCTGACCACCAATCTGGCAACAAACCGTCTGGTGGACCACTCAGCGGAGGTGAGGTCCAGTGATCGAACTACTCCTTGCAGTAATTGCGGCCTACGGGATTCATCTCGCCTACAGCGCCGTTGCCTTTGGTTGGCGCGGCGCCCAGCCCGGCCCTCCAAAGCCGATTGTCGAACGCGATCGAGCCGACGAAGTGATGACGCGACTCGGCCTCGGTTCACTCGACCTTCGCGCCCTTCTTGCAGCCATGCTGCTGATCGCAATCGTTGGTTTCTTACTTGGCCTGTTGCTCTTCGGCGCAGCGCTGCCAGCCCTCGTCATCGGCTTCTTCTCCGCAACGGCCCCGATCGGCATCGCACGCGTGCGCCACGACCGGACAATCGCTCACGCCCACCATGCATGGCCGAGCATCATCGAGGAGATTCGTCTACTCACCGGAACACTCGGCCGGTCGATTCCCCAAGCAACCTTCGAGGTCGGCCTACGCGCCGATGAAGGACTGCGCCCGGCCTTCGAAGCAGCAAACCGCGAATGGCTGATCTCCACAGACTTCGGACGTTCACTCGAAGTCCTCAAACGAGAACTCACCCACAACACCGCCGACGTCGTTGCTGAAACGTTGCTCACAGCCCATGAGCTCGGCGGTGGCGAAGTCGGAAACCGACTCGGCGCATTGGCCCAGGACCGGATGACCGATCGTCAACACCGTCGAGATGCAGCTGCGCGTCAGTCCGGCGTCAAGTTCGCCCGCTGGTTCACCTTGATCGTGCCGGTCGGAATGGCACTCGCTGGACTCAGCATTGGTGATGGCCGCAGCGCGTACTCGACCGGCCTCGGGCAGATCATCGTGACCGGCGCCCTCGTGATGGTCATTGCCTGCTGGTTGTGGGCGGGCCGCATCATGCGGCTGCCGACCGAAGAGCGGGTGTTTGCATGATTCGCGTCTTCGCCGCCTCTGGCATTTTGCTCTTTCTTGGAGCCACTCTCCTGTTGAGCGAGTTCCGGGTCTTTCGGACCCGCTCGCTTGCATCGCGGGTTTCCCCCTATCTTCCCGGCCAACGCTTGGCCCAGCGAAGCGAAGTCCTGTCCGTCGAGAGCTTCAGCGAGCTGCTCCGACCGCTATCGGAATTGATCGGTGGCCTCGGAGCGCGCCTGTTCGGGGTGAGCGAAGAGTTACCGCACCGTCTCCGTCGCGTGCATTGGGAGATCGACGCGTCAGAGTTCCGACTGCGCCAGATCGGCTGGTCGCTCGGCGCTGCGCTCACCGTACTGCTCATCGGGATCGCTCTATCGCTTCCACTCGGCCTCGTCATCATGTTGGTCATCACTGCCCCGCTCGTCGCATTTCTTGTGGTCGAGCAACAACTCGCAAACGCGTCGGACCGTTGGAAAGACCGCACATTCCACGAGTTACCGGTCATCTCCGAACAGATTGCTATGTTGCTCGGCTCGGGCTATTCGCTCGGGGCAGCGCTGCAACGTGTGGCGAACCGCGGGAGTGGTGTGATTGCTCAAGACCTTCAACTGGTCACGCAACGAATCCGCCAAGGAGCAAGCGAACAAGTCGCACTATCGGAGTGGGCAGAGACGGTCGACGTCGATGCAGTGAACCGACTCGTCGCGATCCTTGCACTCAACAAGGAAGCCGGAGACCTCGGCCAGATGGTGGCCACCGAGGCTCGCAATGTGCGCACGGAAGCACACCGCGAACTCTTAGAGGCAATCGAAAAGAAGAACCAACAAGTGTGGATACCAGTGACCATCGCGGCACTGGTCCCGGGCGTGATCTTGATGATGATCCCCTTCATCGGCGCCCTCAATGCATTCGGATAATGAAATGAAAGGAAATTAAAAATGGAGCTAGCAGTTACGACATGCCGTCATCTTGGACTGATGCAGGCTCGCGTTCAGCGAGCGGTGCGTCAGCGAATCGAGGACGACCGTGGCGAAGGTGTCATCTCGATGGCGATCGCCATTTTGATCGTGGCCTTCTTGGGTGTTGCTATGTGGACCGCGTTCAAGGGCTTTGCCGGCAACGCAGCCAAGGAAGCCGAGAGCCAGATCAAAAAGGTCGGATCGTAGCGTCTAAGAATGGCGGCTAACAGAGCTCGAGATGATCGAGGGGCTGGACTGCTGAGCATGGCGCTCGGCGTGATTGTCTTCCTCGGCTTTCTCGTGCTGGCAATCAACATCACCTACAACCTGTACGCGACGTCGGTGGTCTCATCGTTCGCGCTCGATGGCGCTCGTAGCGTCGCCGAACGCGACAACAAGACCATTGGCGAAGCTGTCGCGGATTTTCACGCGGCCACCGGCAACCAAGCCACCTACAACCTGGAGATCGATGTAGATGTCGTGCGAGCCACGCTCAAGTTTCAGACCGAAACGCTACTTCCGGGGTTCTCGACCGCCTCGTTCGGAACGATTGAACGAACCTTCGAGGTACGCCTAGAAGAGCAACAGCCATGATGAGTCGACTCCGCTCCGCTGCGCACGCTCGGCGCTATGACGATCGCGGATTCGTCGCGGGTGCCGACATGCTGATCTTTGGCGTCGTCACGTTTCTCATTGGATCGTTGCTCATCATCAATGTGTGGGCGGTCATCGATACGTCGCTTGCGGTCTCGGCAGCAGCACGAGAAGGGGCACGGGCCTACGCCGAGACCGGCGAGAACGGCGCCGATGCTCGGGACGCGGCCTTGAAGGGCGCCAACCAGACCATCTCCAACTACGGCAAGACGGGTCCCGTGACCGTGAAGTTCAGCGGTTCTCACGCTCGTTGTGCGCTCATCACGGTGACCGTCGAGTACGACGTAGCTACGGTGAGCTTGCCCGTCTTTGGCGACCTTGGCACTCGTACGGTCACGGCGGACCACAGCAACTTGGTCGACGCTTGGCGTAGCGGCGAGTTCACGGGGGACTGCTGATGAGGCTTCGAGACGACCGTGGGCAGACGCTCTTGCTCGCACCGATTGCACTGCTGATCGTTGTGATTATGGGCGCGGTCACCCTTGAGGTGGCCTCGCTTCACCTACAACAGCGCCGCTTGGACGACCTCGCGGACTCTCTGGCCAATGACGCTGCGACCATTGGGTTTGATGTGGCGGAGTTTCGTGGGACGGGGAACATCACGATCGACATGGCTCAAGCGTCCACGATCATCGGGCCCGCCATCGGCGCGTCGACCCTTCAAAGCGCCTCGATGACATCGATGGTTGTGCCCGCTGGAGCCCCCGACACAATCCAGATCAACCTGGTCTTCGACCACGAGTTTGTCCTTGGACGATCGATATTCGGGGCGTCGACACAGCTCACCGCCACCGGTAGTGCCGAGTTGGTCCCATCGGCATGACCAAACAAGCACGCCGCACCGTTCTCGCCCTGCTCTCGCTGGCACTGCTGATCGCAGGCCTGCACCTCGCTGCGCGCCTGGGACTTCGAGGGCCAACAGGCCTGTCGGCTTCTGAGTTCGGCACGTGGTTCGACGATCCAGTCGCCGCTGCAGCCACGATTTTTCGCTGGTTGGCGCTGGCACTGGCGTACTACCTTCTCGTCGCAGTCGCAGCCATTGGTTTGATCGAGGGTGGCGACGGCGAGCCGAGCGGCCCTCTCCGACGCCTCATCCCAAGCGGTGTCTCGTCGGCGATTGGCCTTGTCCTCGGCATTGGGGTGCCGTTGGTGTCGGCAACGGTCCACGCTTCTACCACCGACTTGGTGGTCCCCGAGCAGCCAGAGACGTTGCAACTCGTCGCCGTCGAGGACCCGCTCGTGCTCACGGAACGGTCTACAGATCTTCCGATCCCCGGCAGCGAACCCCGCCAGCATCTTGCTCCGACGCTCGTCGATTCGTTCGATGAGGAGACGTGGGTTGTTGAATCGGGCGATTCATTCTGGAGCATCGCCGAAGAAACGCTCATCGATCACGGCGAAGCCAGCGACTCGCTCACCGACGAGACGATCGCCGCCTACTGGCGAGTGCTTATGGATGCGAACGAGGAGCGGCTAATCGAACCCGGCAACCCCGACCTGATTATGCCCGGCCAGGAAATGACGCTCCCGCCTATTTCTCGAGGAATGCCCGAGGGGTAGCCCCGTACAATCGCCCGCCCGAGTAGTCGCTATGCGATCGCGGCCTCTGGCACGAAGCTCAGGCCGAGGGCGTCGATACGTGGCGCAGCGCCGTCGATTCCGGTGCCGAGAATGGCAGCCAACGCTTGCAGATCGTCACGACGAATCGTGAGAACGCGTCCGTTGAAGTCCTGGCGTTGGACCTGAATCATGGTCAGGTAGCGAGACAGCATGTCGGCCTCGGGGCCGCTCAGCTTCTCAAGCTTGGTCAAGTCGATCGTGATCGACGCTCCGGCTGCCCGAGTTGGACGGTCGCGAAGGTCGATTTCCTCGCTGACCTCGACACCGAAGTCCGGTGCTCCCTCGATCGGAAGGAGCTGGTCGACGGGAACGTTGTAAAACGCTGCCAGCTTGCGCAAACGCGGCACACTGATTGCCCGCTCGCCACGCTCATAGGCGCCCAGCACCGATGCCTTGAATTCTTGTTCGGAGTTCGCCTCGACTTCTTGGAGAGACAGTCGCTTCTGTCGCCGAATCTGGCGAAGGCGCTCCCCAACCTTGCGGCTGTAGTCGTCCGGTGTGTTGTCTTTGTCCATTGCTCCTCCTTCGCCGCCCAGTGCGGCGCGCGTAACGCGCACAGTGGCGACTTGGGATCACCCTAATCAGATTCGAACTCGCCTCACAAAACGAACTCGGACTTTCTTGCTCACCTAACGTCGGACTCCGGTGACCGTGCGGACGCAGTAAGCAGCGCTCCGGCTGTGATCGCAGCGGTTTCAGCCCGTAGAACCGTGTGACCGAGCAAAAAACGACGACCCGACTCTGCCGGCACAATGTCCAGCTCAACGTCATCCCACCCTCCCTCGGGCCCAATGGCGAGCGACGTGACCGAGTTCGTGATTGGTTCACCATCGAAATGGCTGATGGCGTTTTCAGGCGCAGCGAGCCACTCCGTCGACGAGACAACCGCTTCGAGCTCGGGAAGGCGAACCCGATGGCTTTGCATGGCTGCCTCGCGCACGATCCGTTGCCAACGTGCCATTGCTTTGTCGACCTTGGCGTTGTCCCACCGAACAACACTGCGATGGGCGGCGAGGACGACAATTCGGTCAAGGCCGAGCTCGGTGAGCTTTTGGATAACGAGCTCAGGTTTTGATCCCTTAACCAACGAGAACGCCACCGTGAGCGGTCTGGGCCGCTCGGGGATGAAAAAGACATCGCCAACAACGTCTAGGCGGCCGTCAGCAACGAATTCCGCCCGCCGCCAGGACCCCGCTCCATCGCTGATCGTCAACGGATCACCGTCGCGCAGGCGCAACGAGCGGCTCAGGTGGCCAAGGTCGTCCTCGTCAACCTGCGGAGACTCAAGCGACGGAACGAACACGTGAGGTCCACGGGTGCCCGCAGGGTGCTTGCTCACTTGAACGCAGACTTCACCTTGCTGAAGAAGCCGGGGTCAGCTGGTGCCACCGACTCAGACCGCAGCTCGGCGAATTGGCGAAGCAGTTCTTCTTGCTCTTCGGTCAGGTCGGTGGGAGTAGTCACCACAAGTTCGACAATCAGATCGCCACGCCCCCGGCCATTGACGTGAGGAACTCCCATGGCGCGCAGGCGAAAGCGCCGTCCCGAGTCCGTCCCGCGGGGCACGACGAGGGTTTCGGGTTCTTCGAGCGTCGGGACCTCAAGTTCGGTTCCAAGCGCCGCCTGCGCAAAGCCAATGGGCTGGCGCAACAGAAGATCGGTGCCGTCTCGAACAAACAGTTCGTGTTCGCGAATAGAGATGTGGACGTACAGATCGCCCTGGGCTCCACCTCGTGGCCCAGCGGCTCCGCGCCCGGTGAGGCGCAGCGTTGAACCGCTGTCGACACCCGGAGGAACATCGACGGTGTAGGTAACTTCTTCGAGCTGGCGGCCTTCACCGCTACACGTCGTACAGGGCTGGTCGATCGTCTCGCCTTGTCCCGCACACGTTGGACAGACCGTGTTGGTGACCATTTGGCCGAGAATCGACTGGCGGACCCGTTGAACTTCACCACTTCCGGAACATTCGTGACACGTGCTCTTGCCCGAGCCAGGTTCAGCTCCCGATGTGTCGCATGGTTCGCACGGGACCGCAGTACGGATTTTGACCATCTGTTCGCCACCGAAGACAGCATCGGCGAGATCGAGTTCGAGGACGGTTTCGAGGTCTTCGCCTCGGGGTGGGCCAGAGGGCCCGCGCTGTCCACCGAAGGGATTCGACCCTCCAAAGAACGTTTCGAAGATGTCGCCGAGGTTCGCTCCGAAGGGGCCTCCGGCGCCCGCGCCACCTTGACCTCCAAGACCGTCATCTCCCCAACGGTCATACCGAGACTTGCGTTCGGGATCGCCAAGCACCTCATAGGCGTTGGCGACTTCCTTGAACTTCGCTTCGGCTTCGGGGTCGTCGGGGTTCTGATCGGGGTGGTACAGGCGTGCTTGTTTGCGATACGCCTTCTTGATTTCGGCCTCACTCGCCGACTGGGAGACCCCGAGAACCTTGTAATGGTCGGCCATTTCAGCCCTCGCTCAGACGTTTGCCGAGGGACTGGGACACGACAGCGACCGCGGCCATTGCGTGCGGGTAGTTCATGCGGGTTGGCCCAAGGAGTCCGATCGTGCCGCTGGTGTTGCCATCGGCGGAGTAGGGCGCAACGATCAACGAACACTCAGCAAGCGGGTCGAAGCCGGTCTCATTACCGATCGCGACCGACATGCCACGTTCCATCACGTCGCGCAGCAAACTCACGACGAGCAATTGCTTTTCGAGGAGGACGAGGACTTCGCGCATGGTGTCGATCTGGCCGAAACCGGAAACAGCTGCGAGGCCACCGACGTACATTTCGCCGGCGGTGTCCTGTGAGGTGAGTACTGCACGACTGGCCTCAACAAGGCGGTCGGTCGCAGCATTCCCGCTCGGGCGGGGTGTGGCTGCATCGAATATCGCGCGGCCGACCATCGCAGCGGTGAGGTGTCCGTTGGCCACGGCGAGCACGGTCTCGTCGATTTCGTCGACGAGTTCGATCGTGGATTTGTCGACCGTGCCATCGGAGAGGACCACGACCGCAAGGACAATCGCCGGGGCGAGTTGGACCAGCTGCACGCTCTTGACCGTCGCGTGATCCTTATCCGGAGCAACGACGACCGACGCAACGCCCGTCATCTCCGAAAGAAGCTGTGAGGTCCGATCGAGCATCTCCTCGATCTCTCCGTGGGTGTGATCGAAGAAGTCTCTGACCCGTTCGGTTTCGGTTCGACCAAGACCCGGCTCGTCGATCGCGTCGACAAACGCCCGGTACGCCTTTTCGGTCGGAATCCGGCCAGCGCTCGTATGGGGTTGGGAGAGATAGCCCTGCTTGTCGAGTTGGACGAGTTCATTGCGAATCGTCGCGGATGAAACACCGAGATCGGCGATGTCGCCGACCGCACCGGAGCCAACGGGCTCGGCGGTCTCGATGTAGGTCTCGACGACAGCCCGCAATATCGCCATCTTTCGGTCATCCAACATGCGCAGTCCAGGCTACAAGTCCGCGTTCGGGAGACCGTGCACCTGGGCAGTTCGGAAGTTCTGAAATTTCTTTTTGCCCGACTTGGCGTATGGGAACATATGTTCGTACAGTGCTGTGTATGGTCGCTACCTTCACTCACCCACCGGGCAGCGACCCGGCGTTGATTGTTGCTGACGCGATGATTGCGGTCGATCACGAACTCACCCACGTTCCGGTCAAGTCCGCGATGCAGATGATCGAGTTCTGCCGCAACCGTTTGGCTGCCACCGAGGCCCGCTTGTTGGCCGACCGATACGACAACGGCGCCGACGACCGCGACGTCGAAGACTTGGCCCGCTCGGGTTCAGGTACTTCTAAGAAAGAGGCCAAGAAGCGGGCATCGAGGGCCAAGGCCACCAACGCCAACCCCGACATCGCAAACAAAATGGAGAACGGCTCCATGTCGGCCGAACAAGCCGACGTAGTCGCGGAAGCGGCTGAGCAGACCGACGGGGCTGCGGCGTGTGACACCGAGTTTGTGGAGAGCGTCGCGAACGCGTCTCCCGAGCAGGGCCGCAAGAAGGCCAAGAAGTATGTCAACGACCGCCTTGATGCTGACAAGGTGCAAACCCGCCACGACCGTCAGGCGCGCCAGCGCGGCTGGTATCGGCATCGGCTCAACAACGGCAACGCTGCCATCACGTTTCATGGCACCGACGAAGCCGTCGACGACATCGAACGCTCCGTGACTGCTGAGGCCGAGAAAGAATATGAGGCCGACGGCGGCCGCAACGTACCCCGCAGCAAACACCCCCGCACGCGTGATCAACGCGGCTTCGATGCCGCGCACAAGCTCTTCACCAAGCCCGCCGCCAAGAGTTCAGCTTCTGGCGCGGGCGCTAGCAAGGCTGCGCCGCCTACTCGCCACGTGATGCATATCAACGCAACCGTCGGCCAGGTCAACGGCACCGACCTTTCACCGATCGCTACCGCCGACGGCAAGCCGTTGCCCCGGTCGGTTGTCGAGGAGATTGCGTGCGGGTGCGACCTGATCGGCCACATCTTCTCCGCTGCTGGCGAGCTGTTGTGGCAAACCCGCAAGCATCGGTACGCCACAAAGGCCCAAATCAATGGCTTGATTGCCCGGGACGGCGGATGTGTTCTTTGTGATGCCCACTATTCGACATGCGTGGCCCACCATCTGATTCCGTGGAATGCACCCGCCCAGGGCGATACCAACATCGACAACCTGGCGTTCTTGTGCGGCGACTGCCACACAAGAGTCCATCAACGAAAACGCACCCTCTTCTACGACAAGAACACCAAAACCTGGAAAACCCGGGCCGCCAAGAGGCACGAAATCCCGCCCGACAAACCACCCGGGCCCCACAAGCCAAACCGTTTCACCTCCGAAACCCAAAAACCACGAAGCGATCAACAACGCAACAACTTCTACCGAAAGCTGTTCTGACAGGCCCCTGCACCGCTCGACCAACGCATCTCGATCATCACCATCGCCGTCAACGACCTCGACGAATCACGGGCGTTCTACAACACGGCGTTCGGGTGGGTTCCCGACGCAGCCGAAGCTGAAGAGGCCGCCAACATCGCGTTCTATTCGATGAACGGCTTCAAGTTCGCTCTCTACCCGCTGGCCAAGTTCGCTGAAGAACATGGCGCCCAGCGGGTTCACCATGGCCTACAACGTCAACACCGAAGCCGAAGTCGACGAGCTGTTCGCTCGCTTCGCCGAGCACGATGTCACGGTGCTGAAAGCCCCCGAGAAGGTCTTCTGGGGCGGCTATTCGGGCTACATCGCCGGCCCCAGCGGCGAGCAATGGGAAATCTCTTACAACCCATTCACCACCGTCAACCCCGACGGCACCTTCGGGTAGGGCCATCTCTCCAAGCTAAGCGGGTGTCGACCAAGGATTGTTTGAAATGGTCGTCAACTCTGGATCTCGAGCCTCGGTCCACTCCTGATCGAATGGCCAGTGTCGCTCTTGGCCCGAGCTGCGGCCTGACTCGTCTTCTAACCAGCACGCAAGGAAGCGCCACAGCGAGCTAGCAACGACGTACCACGGACCCTCGTGATCACTGAAGTAGACGAAGCCTGAGTCGCTAAGGACATAGGCGCTGCCACTCCCGTCAGATGCGATTGGAATGCCAGCAGGGTGCGCACCAAACGTCTCATTGAACGCGTCGCGCCTCTCGGCCATCTGCACGGCGGCGACCGCAATTTCGGCACAACTGAATAGACGACCGCCGCCGACAAAGCTGCCGTTTCGCAAAGCCAGCCATGACGCGAGTTCGCCCGGCAGAGTCACGCCAACTTCTGTCTGTAACTGCTGGATGTCTGCCTGGCTTGCGCCTCCACGTGCCACTTCTTCGTTCGGCTCTAGCGCTATCGACTCGTATGTTGCAAGCAAGTTCTGCACTTGCTCGGGCACGGTTGTTGAGGCCATCGGAGTCCGACAAGAACTAATCGTCGAGCTTGAGTGCGGAGACGAAGGCTTCTTGGGGGATGTCGACCGAGCCGATCGACTTCATCCTCTTCTTGCCCTCTTTTTGCTTCTTGAGCAGCTTGTTCTTTCGGGTGATGTCACCGCCGTA
>CAZMYN010000040.1:0-2436 GCA_964570495.1 uncultured Acidimicrobiales bacterium
GAACCTCTGGATGATCAGCCGGGGTGTCGACCGGAAGTGTCGACAGATGATTGCAGCGAGGCAATGACCGCAACAGTGACAATGTCGTCGACCGAGGAACCCCGGGAGAGGTCGTGGAGAACGCCGTCGACTCCTTGGAGTAGCGGACCAAAGGCCTGAGCCCCGGCGAGCCGTTCGGTGATCTTGTAGGCAATGTTGCCCGAATCGAGATCCGGGAAGATGAAGACGTTGGCGCTCCCGGCCACGTTTGAGTCGGGGACTTTCCTCTCGGCGATCTCGGGCACCCACGCAGCATCGAATTGCAGCTCGCCGTCAAGCGCAAGGTCCGGTGCGAGCGCCTGGGCCTTCGCTGTTGCTTCGCGGACTTTGTCGACCCGGGGATGATCAGCACTGCCCTTCGAGGAGAACGACAGCATGGCGACTCGTGGTTCGGTACCGGCGAGGAACTCGAAGGTCTTCGCTGACGAGATCGCGATCGACGCCAATTGGTCGGCGTCGGGATCGGGTACAACTCCACAATCGCCGTAGGAAACCGGCGTCCCGTCGGCGAGCACCATGAGGAAGCTGCTGCTGATCACGGCTGCGTCGGGTGCGACGCCAAGAATGCCGATACCGGCGCGCAACACGTCGGCGGTCGGCCGAGTCGCTCCAGCGACACAACCATCGGCCTCGCCGGTTCGCACGAGCAACGTGGCAACGTGGAGCGGGTCGTCGAGGTCGACCTTTTCTCCGAGCTCTGCACCCGCAGCTTCGACTGCGGGGGTGCGAGCAGCGGAGATGTCATCGACCAAGATCGGCGTTGCGAGCCCCTCGCTTTCGAGGCGTGCTGCAGCAGCGGTGATCCGCTCGTCGCCGACGTCGGCGAGGACGATCCGCTTCGGGTTGTCTCGAGCTCGCTCGAACCAGGCTTCTTGGAGGTTGGGGGAAGTCATGGCGACAAACTAACAATCCCTGTGACGATTGCTGTCCCCCGAACACGCCCCTCGATGCGTGTGACAACACATGAACACGACACGACCAGCGTCATTGCGCGCCTTTGCAAGCCTGCTCCTCGTGATTGGCGTTGGCGTATTTGCCCTCGCTGCACTTCGCACAAATGCCCCTCGTGCAGCGGTAGAGCTCGACGCGCCGGCCGAGGTGGCGCCAGCGATTAAGTCAGCCACGACAAGACCATGGAATACGACCACAACTCAGGGCCCGGTTGCGTCAACGACACATTTGGTTGAACCGAACCCGGCAGCCGAGTCGCCAGAGCTCGTACTCGGCGCCGATCCACGAGCGCCGAGCAGTAGTTGGAGCAAACCAGCAGTACTCGAGCCTCAACCCGATCCTGTGTACGGCCTCCCCGTCACCCGCATGACCTCGGCTGAGGGCACTCGCTTCAACCGCAATACCTACAGTCGACGTCAAGCCGAGAACGCCGATGGCACGGCGTTTGTGACCTATCACGGCGAAGCCGAGTACCGGGTGTACAGCACGGCGACTGGTGAACAGATCGCCGCCACCGACATTCACCCCGATGGCGAACCGCAGTGGCACCCCACCAATCCCGACAGGATCCGTCACGTGACCGGACCGAACGCTTCGGTCGGCTCGCTCACACTGCTCGAGACCACCATCTCGACGGGCACGACAACGACGCTCGTCGACCTAACCGACCGAATCCAAGCCCGGTTCCCCGACGCGCTCTACATGATCGACCGGGCCGAAGGTTCGCCGAGCGCGGATGGGACTCGCTACGCGTGGATCATCTACAACGACGACGAGAATCCAATAGCGATCGTGAGCTATGACCTCGCCGCCGATGAGATTCTCGGCTCGGTACCCGTCGACCCCTCCGTCGAGTTCCGCCTCGACTGGGTTTCTGCGTCTCCAACGGGCGACTTCGTCATGGCGAGCTTCTGGGAAGGCACCGTTGCATGGGACGCCGACATGACGAACGAACGGCTGATCTTCGCCGGAGCCGAGCACAGCGACATTGCACTTGGGCCGACCGGAAACGACACGTACGTGTACATCGACTTCACGGCATCGCAGAATGGCGGTTGGATCGTTGCTGTCGATCTGGTTACGGGCGAGACGCGCCGCTATGTCGATCTCTACGACAATGCCAATACGTCGATCCACTTCTCGGGCAAGGCATATGACAAGCCCGGCTGGGTCGTGGCCAGCACCTACAACTGCAAAGAACCCGGCGCCTGGAGCTGTGAGAAGGTGTTCGCCCTCAACCTGGCCGACGGCGCGATCGTCAACCTGGCGCACACGTACAACTGCGGTAACGAGTATTGGACCGAGACTCACGCGGTTACGAACAGCGACCTCAGCCGGGTGTACTTCAACTCCGACGGTGGCAGCTGCGGCATCGATGCCGAGGTCTACCGAATAGACGTACCAGCGCTCACAAACTGATCACGCCGCGACGTTTCGAGCCGCCAG
>CAZMYN010000040.1:2536-18445 GCA_964570495.1 uncultured Acidimicrobiales bacterium
CGCCGCGACGTTTCGAGCCGCCAGGCGAGAAACTCGAGTTTGGCGAAGCCCGCCAGGGCTGAGCCAATACCGCTACCCCTTGCCGCGCCATGGGATGAGGCGCGCTTCCAAGAAGCGCAAGAGAATGTCCATCGCGACACCCAACACCGCAATGACGATGATGCCGGCCACGACCACGTCGAGACGGAAGAACGGGCGGGCAGCAAAGATCATTGCGCCAAGACCCTCTCGTGCACCGACGAGCTCGGCAGCCACGAGCGTTCCCCAGGAGACACCGAGCGCAACTCGAATACCGGTGAAGAGTTCGGGCAAGGCGTTGGGCAATAGCACCTTGCGCAAGACCTGCCAGCGCGACGCTCCCAAGGAGTATGCAGCGCGAACCTTCGACAGGTTTGCGGTTCGTACACCGGAGCGTGCGGCGATGATCATGATCCAGATGCTTGCAAAGATGAGCAGGCGCACTGCGGTTCCGTCGCCGATGCCGAAGATCAGAATGAACAGCGGAAGCAACGCAAGAGGCGGGATGGGACGCAACAGCTCGACGGGCGTGTCGAAGAAACCACGAGCCCGATTGGAGAGGCCCATCGCGAACCCGATTGGCACACCGAAAACGATGCCCCAGAACATGCCGCGGACAACGCGCCACAAGCTTGCTCGCATGTGCGTCCACAGCGTGATGTCGCGAAAGCCCTCGTCAATGAGTGTGAAGAACGCGTTCCAGGTGTCGCGAATCGACGGGAACGTAAGTGGTCCGGCAAGTTGAGAGTACGCCTCGCGGCCACAATCGTTGGACTGATTACACGCGGTGAGGTTGTCTGCGTCGCTCATTGTTGGGTCGTTGAACGCGTCGGGAAGACCCCATGCCCGCGTGCTCACGTACCAAAAGATCAACAGCCCCACGAGCGAAATCAGGCTCCACAGCGGACTGCTCCTGACCGCCGAGGTGTCGCCAAAGGTGACGGTCTTTCGATCGGCGTTCGGACTCTTCTTACCTCGACGTCCCGGGAGCGCGTACTCCGCAGCTGCGTCGATACCCCCGGAGGCCCCTGCGACCTCGGCCGCTCGACCACCGAGTCCTGCGTCGGACATCAGACGGCCTCCGATCGACCCATAATCTCTTCTTCCATCTCCCAGATGAGCGAGAGCACTTCTTCTCGTTTCTCGATGAATTCGGGCGACGCCTTCATCTCCCGGGTGTCGACGTGGAGACCCTGTTCGGCAAAGGGAAGTTCGTAGTCGCGTTCGATGCGACCCGGGCGTGGCGCCATGACGAAGAGGCGATCACCGAGGTAAAGGGCCTCTTCGACACTGTGGGTTACGAGGATGACGGTCTTGCCTGTTTCCTGCCACAGTTCGAGGATGAGCTTTTGCATCTTCTCGCGGGTGAGTGCGTCGAGCGCTCCGAGCGGTTCGTCCATCAAGATGACGTCGGGGTCGTTCGCCAGACATCGGGCGAGCGCGACACGTTGTTGCATGCCGCCAGAGAGTTCGTAGACCTGCCGGTCGCCGAAGCCTCCGAGGCCGACGATCTCGAGCAGTTCGTTAACACGCGTCTTGGTGGCGGCCTTGTCGTCACCGTTCATCTTTGGGCCAAAGGCAATGTTCTTCTCGACGTTCAACCACTCGAAGAGCGCACCCTGTTGAAACACCATCCCGCGTTCTTGGCCGGGACCCGTGATCAGATCGCCACCGAGGTGGACGGTGCCCCCGGTCGGGGAAAGGAAGCCAGCCAAGATGTTGAGCAGCGTCGTCTTGCCGCAGCCCGACGGCCCGAGCAGCGTGAGCAGGCGACCCGCTTCGAGGTCGAACGACACGTTGCTAAGGGCGTGTACGTCGTCGCCCTTGGGCACCTCGTACACCATCTCTACGTTCTTGACCGATAGGTCTCGCACTCGTCCCCCACAGGAATTTCGTTCCCAAACGCAATCGGCGCTAGAGCCATTGAAGCCCTAGCGCCGACCACAGTTCAAATTGTTCCGACGGCACTCGCCGCCCAGTGATTCTTAGCCGTCTGCTACTTCTTGCAGGAAGCTCGCGTCGACCGAACCAGCGAAGTCGCCGGTTGCGGGGTCGCCGCCGCCGAGCTCAGCCAAAGTCTCGACCTGGCCTTGCATTGCTGCGCCGACGTTGCCGTCGAGCCAATCAGGGCCGAGCTGCTCTTCGACGCTCGGGAAGACGAACCAGCCTTCGCCAGCGAGGAAGTTGCCAACGTCTTCCATACCTGCAGCTGCAGCGATGGTTGGGTTGTTGCCAGCTGGGTCTGCACGCCACATGTCGTTGAACTCTTCGGTTGCACGAAGGAAGTCGACGACGACGCTGCGGTGGTTCTCACCAAACTCGGTCGGGATCGACACGATGTCGTAGGTGAAGATGCCAACATCGTCTTGTTGCTCTTGACCGGTGAACAACGGCGTTCCGTTGTTGGCAATCATGTTCTCGATCGAGCCGCCGAATGCGCAGCCAACGTCGATGTCGCCAACTTCAAATGCTGCAGCCGTGGTTGCGCCACTCTCGGCCTGAACAATGTCGAGCCCGCCGAGATCGACGTCGAGGAAGTTCATCATTTCGAGCATCTTGTAGTGCGTCACGTTGCCGAACGGGGTCATGACGGTCGCGCCGGCAAGAGTTTCCGATGCGTTGTCGCGAGTGACGCCAAGCGCGTCGTTCACGATGCAGTTGTCAGCATCGGAGTACGAAACCGCAATGCCAACCAGGCTCAGGGGTGCACCATTGTTGATCGCTCCAGCGAACGGGGTGAGGCCCTGTGAGTACGAGATGTCGATGTCGCCAGCAATCATTGCTTCGGACATTTCGCCACCGCTTGCAAATGGCACCCAGTTAATGGTGTCGACGCCGACTGCCTCGGCGAACGAACCGTCTGCCTGGCCGATCTGGTTCGGTGTTGGCCACTCGGCAAAGTACGCGACGTTCAATACTTCGAGGTCGGAGTCTGCCATTGCCTCTCCGTCATCGCCACTGTCAGCGCTGCCACCAGTGTCACCTGACGCGGTGTCTGTTGTTGATCCGTCGCTGCCGCACGCTGCGGCAACGAGCGCTAGGACAGCAATCAACGCTGTCATCCACTTCTTCATTTGATGTTCCCCCTCCGGGATATCGTTCTCGCTTCAGCTGAAGCGATCTGGCCGTAGCCGATTACCTGACCGTAGTCGCGTTAACGGTCTCCGCCCAGCCAGCCTTCCGTACGCTCCAAAATTTGGAACATCCGTTCCATGATGTCGTCGATCACACCTTGGTCGGCAATCAGCGGCGGCGAGAGCACCAACATCGTTGCGCCGCGGTCGTCAGGGCGGATCAGAAGTTTCGATTCGCGCACGAACCCGTTGAGCACGCCGCCCTGCAATGCCGCACGGTCGTCATCGCTCAATTCGATGCCGTTCGCACGGCTTTCAACGAACTCGACCGCATAGAAATACCCCATGCCGCGCCATTCTTTGAGAATGTCGAACCGCTCGACCAACCGGTCGAGGTGATCTTGGAAGTACTGCTCGTGGTGGAGCACGTTCCCCATGACGTTCTCGTCGTGCAACGCAGTCATGTTTGCAACAGCGACCGCGCACGCCACCGGGTGACCGCCAAAGGTCGACCCGTGGTTGTACATCCCAAGCTCGGAATCCCAGGTCTCTTCGACGAGGGAACGCTTGATGACCACTCCCCCGAGTGGTTGATAGGCCGAGGTAACGCCCTTTGCGAACGTGATCATGTCGGCATCGATGCCCAAGCGCTCGGAGGCAAACCAGGTGCCGAGGCGTCCAAAGGCGTTGATGACTTCGTCAGCGCACAACAAGATGCCGTACTGGTCGGCAATTCGGCGCAGCTCGTCCCAATAGCCATCGGGCGGAACAACCGCGCCACGACCGTTCTGGACCGGTTCGCAAATGATCAACGAGACCGTCTCGGGCCCTTCGTCGATGATGGCCTGTTCGAGCTCGCGAACACACGGCCACTCGGCAACGGCAGTGCCTTCTTCTCCGGCACCATCGAGTGTGTTCGGTACATGACGGACGCCATCCCACAACATTGGCAAGAACTGCTTGCGGAACTTCGGGATGCCCGTAACAGACAGCGCGCCCAGAGTTGTGCCGTGGTAGGCCCAGTCGCGGGCGATGACCTTGTAGCGAGATTCTTCGCCGCGGGCCACGTGATAGTTGCGTGCGAACTTCACTGCAGACTCGACAGCCTCCGAGCCAGTGCTGACAAAGAACACCTCGCTCAGATCGTCGCCCGGTGCAACGTCGGCAATCATCGCGGCTGCTTGGATTGTGGGGGGCGTGGCGAAACCCCAGTTCGGGAAGAAGGCAAGTTGCTCGGCTTGTTTTCCGGCTGCGGCGGCGAGGTCGGTGCGGCCATGGCCGAGGTTCGAGCAAAAGAGCCCGGAAAGACCGTCGAGGTAGCGCCCGCCATCTTCGTCCTCGACGTAGCAGCCATCACCGCTGACGATGACCGGCATCTGCGCCGAATTCCAGGCCGCGCCTTTGGTGTAGTGCGGCATCAAGTGCCGTTGAGCAAGCTCTCTGTTGGTTGCGGGCATGGATGCCTCCCCTACTGGTCGCGCACGTCGAAAAACGCGCACCTCGTGTGACTATAGACACTACAACCGATTAGTTAGGAGGTCTAGCGCGAAGTTAGGAGGTATAACTTACCCATTGACCGGCAGAACTTCAGGGTGCTAACCCGCTGTCTGGCCCCATTGGTCGATGAAGGTGATCTCGGCGGCGGGCTTGCGCTTCGTCACCGAGAACGTGTCGCCGGTGTAATAGCCCACCGGAAGCAAGGCGACCTGGGTGACCGTGTCGGGAATTCCCAGCAGCTCGCCCACCTCGGCCTCGGCGCCCAGGTGAAGGGTGGTCCAGCACGAACCAATCCCCCGGGAACGAAGAGCCATCTGAAAGCTCCAGACCCCGGGCAACACCGAGCCGTACCAGCCCGATCGATCGCCGGTGGCGAGTTCCTCGGTGCGGTCGAGACGAAGCGGGATGACCATGGCGGGCACCTCGTGCATGCGCTCGGCCAAATACTGCGCGGAGCTGATGACCCGGCCCTGACGCCCCTCGGCACCTTTGGCTGCGGCGAGATAGGGCTCGGCGAGTCGGCGATAGTGCTCGGCGATCTTCGTGATCAGATCTCGATCCTCGACAATGAGCCACTTGTTACGTTCCAGATTCGACCCCATCGGGGCACGGCTCGCAATGTCGATGCACTCCAGCAGAACCTCGCGCGGGACCGAACGCTCCATGTCCATTCGCTTGCGGACCTGCTTGGTCGTCAACAAGAGGTGGTCGGTTTGGTCAAGGTCGAACTCTGAGGCGCTCATGATCGGCCAAGCTAGCAACCGATTGGCGACCATGGCGTCGTTGGTCACACTGTGACCGCTGCACTAAAGGTTCGGTTCACAACCGACGAGAAAGTCCATAGCGTTGTATGTAGACATCCACTCCCCTCCACGATTGTGGCTGTCGAAAGGCAAGCGACATGTATAAGAAGATTGTTGTTGGATACGACGGATCAGATCCCGCCCGCGACGCAGTCGAACAGGCTGTAGACCTGGCAACCGCCACGGGCTCTTCCGTACACCTAGTCACGGCGGTAGGAAAGAACGACAAGGTCGTTCGCATGGGTGAATCGAGCGATACCCAGTTCTTGAGCGAGTCCGAAATTGCTCGCCGGAACCTCAAAGACCTCGCGACGAACTACCGTCACCTCGACATCAGCTTTGAAGCTGTTCCTGGCTCACCAGCCAAGGTCTTGGTCGGAGAAGCAAAGTCGGTCGACGCCGACCTGATCCTTGTTGGCAACCGCCACGTACAGGGCATTGGTCGAGTCCTCGGCAGCGTTGCCGAAGACGTTGCTCACAACGCTCCGTGCGCTGTGCTTATCGCCAAGACGACCTAACACTTCTCGACACTTCCGGTCGAGATCCGCGGCTCGCTATTCGACAATTTCTCTCGTGACTTCGCGGGGGTCTTTGTCGGTGCGATAACCGAGATACACCGGGTGGCGCAGGTGGCCGTCTTCGGCCCAGTTGTTGAAGGCGACCTCCACCACGTGCTTGGGCGCGGTCCAATGGAACGTTCGACCGGACTTTTTGTCGACGGCGTTGTCGAACGGTGAGCTTTCGAGCTCGCCGTCGACAACGCGCGCGAGCCACTCGCGGCGCGTGGTGTCATTGAGTCCCGAGCCGACGCTTCCGCAGTGGATCAACTCGTCGCCGTCCATGTAGCCAAGCAGTAGCGAACCGAGATTTCCCGCGTTGCCATCTCGTCCCTCGCTCCAACCGCCGACCACGAACTCCTGACGATGTCGGGGTTTGATCTTGACCCAGCTCGGCGGCCGTTTGCCCTCTTGGTAGGTCGAGTTCAGCTGCTTGGCCATCAACCCTTCGAGGCCCCGCTCGGTGACAGAGTCGAGAAGCCCCGCCGGGTCCTCGAGATGCATGGTGGTGAGACGCCAATGCGGACCGTCGGTCACGATCTGTTCGAGTAGCTGGCGACGATCCCGCAGCGGCAACGCCATGGTGTCTTGGCCATTCACCGAGAGCAGATCGAAGATCGCGTAGGTAACCGGCACCGCGACAGCCCGACGGTGGGCTTGGGTCGCGTCCACGACGTGCATGCGTTGTTGCAGCAACGCAAAGCTCGGCACGCCCGAATCGTCGATCGCGACAACCTCGCCGTCGAGGATCAGTGAATCGAACCCGTCGAGCAGCTCGGCCAGCCCTGCCAGCTCAGGAAACGACACGCTCGCGTTGTTGCCGTTGCCGGTCTGCAAACGAAGTACCGGCTCACCATCGGTCCTGTCGAGATGGGCAACGATTCGCATCCCATCCCACTTGATCTCATAGCCCCACTCGCTGTTGGCCGCGGGCAGTTCGCCCGGCGCGGCCTTCATGGGTTGGATAATGCGCGTCGTCGTCATGAGCTAGTCCCGCAGATAATCAATGATCGCGTCACTTCTGCCATCGACGTCCTTGTTCACCAGCGACCGCTCCGAAGCGTTCTCCAAAAAGACGCACATCTGCTCGGCCACACCAGGCCTCGCCCGGAGCTCGCTCATCGACGCCACTTGCGTTTTGACCGTGAATACGACGAGACCGCTGAACGCCAAGCGGCGAAGCGTCTGCCATTCAGAACGGACGTAGAGCTGGTCGACCTGTAACGGGTCGTTGACCTCGCGCTTGTCCATTCGCTCGGGCTGAAAGAACGTTGGGTCGTCGTGCACAAACCAATTGCGCCGCCACACGGGCCGCGCCGCCGATAGTCGATCGAAGAACTGATCGACCCGGGCCTCCAACAGTTCGTCATAGCCATCGACGGGCGCGTGGACGCTCGCGACGGTCTTTCCCAACTTGTCGTTTAGCGACCATTGGTTGGGAAACAGCAAGGTCCCGCCGACGAGGCGCCAGTGCGAATCGTCGCGCCACATCAAAAGCATGTCCTCTGCGGTGACCAGGGCGAGCTGTTCCATCGCCGGAACATCAGATTCGTGAAAGCGTCGTCGGAGATGAATCTCGACCAACGAGGTGAGCTCGGTAATCGCTGTCTCATGACCGGGAATCACGCGGACGACGTCGGCACCATGGGTTGCCAAGATCTCTCGGCGCAGCTCGATTTCGGCTGCGGTCTGGTCGTCGGTTGGCAGCCAGCGCGTGACGTCGAGCGCCCGCGTTCCCATCCGCAGGTCCGGAGGCCCCGGCGCGAGGGGTAGGTCGTGCAACCAATCTGCCGCCGGTGATGGACCGCCCATCTCCTCAGATCGTGTCATTTCATGAGGTTGCGTCGAGCGCAGCGGTGATGTCGTCCCAGAGGTCTTCGACGTTCTCGCAGCCAACGGCGAATCGAATCAGAGTCGGGGGCATGGTTTCTTGACCGGCGATCAGCGCTCGCCGCTCCCACGTCGACTCGATCCCGCCGAGCGATGTTGCGTTGTTGATGATTGCGGTGTGTTCGACGACGGCGCTCGCGCGTTCGCCGGTGCCAGCTACCTCGAAGCTCATCATTGCGCCGAAGCCGCACATGAACGTGGCCGCGTTCTCGTGGGTGTCGTGACTCGCGAGTCCGGGATAGCGAACCCGGGTGATCTCGGGGTGGGCCTCTAAGCGTTCAGCGAGGACACCGGCGTTGGCCATCGACCGTTCCATTCGCAGTCCGAGCGTTCGAGCGCCACGAATAGCAAGAAACGCTTCGAGCCCGCCGATCGTTGCACCCATCCGAAGTCGACGGTTGAACAGCTCGTCGTAGAGCGCATCGTCGTTGACCGTCAGCAGGCCCGCCATCAAGTCGGAGTGTCCGCCGATGAACTTCGTCGCCGAGTGCATGGAGATGTCTGCCCCATACGCGAGCGGTCGTTGCACGAGCGGGGTGGCGAACGTGCCGTCGACCGCGATGAGACATCCGGGTTTGCGGGGTGCGGCGCAAATCGTGAGGAGATCCGCAACGGTCATCAGCGGGTTCGCGGGCGTCTCCACCCACAAGAGATCGGCCTCCAACGCCGCGGCGAGCCACGCATCGGTATCGGCGAGGTCGAGGCGCCGAACCGTCCAGCGGCCCTGCTCTTCTCCCTCGACAGCCAAGCCGTTCGTCGCGTGATACGGATCCTCGGGGATGACCAGCGTCGACCCGACCGCCAACCCACCAAACACGGTGGCGACCGCGGCCATGCCCGATGCGAACGCAAGCGAACGGCCACCTTCCAGCTCGCCGATCAGCTCCTCGAACGCGCCTTGTGTCTCGGTGCCCTCGGAGCGGTTGTAGTAACGGTCGCCCGGGAGCCGGAAATTTGAGGCCATGGTGGGCGGATGGTTGAGGGGTTGGCCCGAACCGGTCGGGCGGCCTTGGGAGATCAACCAGGTGTCGGGATGCATGGGGGTGAAGAATACACTGCCCTTCATGTTGATTCCCCCGATCGACCTCATGGGCGGTGAGGCTGTCCAATTGATCGGCGGCAAGGAGCACGCCCTGTCCGCGGGCGATCCGCGACCGCTTGCCGAAAAGTTCGGGCGGGTCGGCGAGATTGCTGTGGTCGACCTCGACGCAGCGCTCGGCACCGGCGACAACACCGAACTCATTCGTGAGCTGCTGGCACTCGCCCCGTGTCGCGTCGGCGGAGGAATTCGCAGCGTCGAGAGCGCCATCGAGTGGCTCGATGCCGGGGCCACAAAGGTTGTCCTCGGAACAGCAGCCACTCCAGAAGTGCTGCGCGCGCTGCCTCCTGAGCGGACCGTCGTCGCCCTCGACAGTTTCGATGGCGAGGTCGTCACCCACGGGTGGACCAAGGGAACCGGTCAACGGGTCGAGGACAAGCTCGCCGAATTGCGCGACCTGACCAGCGGATTTCTATTGACCTTCGTCGAGCGCGAGGGGCGAATGACGGGAACCGACCCCGAAGTTCTTCGCCGCTACCTCGACGCCGCCGGAAGCTGCCGGGTCACCTTTGCAGGCGGGATCACCGGGCCCGAGGAGATCAGCTCGATCCACGCTCTCGGCGCCGACGCCCAAGTCGGCATGGCGCTGTACAAGGGAGAATTCACCCTCGCCGACGCGGTCGCCGCATGTCTGCGAACCGATCGCGAAGACGGGCTCTGGCCCACGGTCGTCACGAACGCTCGGGGCCAATCGCTCGGTCTTGCGTACTCGAATCTCGAGAGCCTGAATCAGTCGATCGAGACCGGCGACGTGCACTACTGGAGTCGCAGCCGTGGCGAGCTGTGGCAAAAGGGTCTCACCTCGGGAGCGACCCAGCGTCTTGTTCAACTCGCTCTCGACTGTGACAGTGACGCACTTCGCTATTCGGTCAACCAGGCCGGGCGAGGCTTTTGCCATCTCGACCAGACGACGTGCTTTGGCGACCTGTCCGGGTTCGACGATCTCGAGCGTCGCCTGCATGAACGCCGAGAGTCCGCCCCCGAGGGCAGCTTCACCGCTCGCCTGTTCGACGACGCGGCGCTGCTCGCCTCAAAGATCACCGAAGAAGCGGGCGAGCTAAACGAGGCAACCGAACACGACGACATCGTGCACGAAGCAGCCGACGTGTTGTTCTTTGTGATGACTCGACTGGCTGGCGAAGGAATCTCGCTCGACGAGGTCGAAGCTGAGCTCGATCGACGAGCCCTCAAAGTGACCCGTCGGGACTAAGCCTCGCCGGACTCGTGAAGTTCGCGCATGTCCCAGTCGCGGACCGGAACGGCGTTCTCGCTGCCAATATCTTCGATGCACCGCTCGGCGAGCGGCACGACGTTCGCATGGCGGACGCGGTCACGTTCAGAAACAAAGAGGCTCGGAGGCAAAATCGGGTCGGTCTGCATCGACCGCATGTAGGCGCCATCGTCCTTTTCGAGCAGGTCGTATGCGCCGGACAGAGAATTGCCGCTCATTCCGACAATGCCGCGAGCGGTTTTGAAGCCGTTGTTGTCGAATCCCATGGCACGACGCCCTGCCGAGCGCGACTGGCTCTCATGCCATTGCTCTCGTAGCCATCGCCGGATTCGACCTTGCCGCTTCACCGTTCCTCCTGGATTCGTCATTGTATTCGAAACTCACTTCCGCGTGAAGGCACGTAGGGTGCGGGGCGTGAACCTCCGCACCGCTGGCTTCTCAGGCATGCTCTTGTCGACAATGGCTACGTCGACACTCGCGTTCTTCGTTTTAGCGGTCGCGGCATCGGAGATACAGGAAGAGTTCGCCATCGGAGCTGTCGAGATTGGGATCCTCGGTGCCATAAACACCGGCGTGGGAGGCCTGTTCGCCCCATACGCTGGCCGGCTGAGCGATCAACTCGGTGGACGGGTCTCGGTCGGTATCACCCTAGCCATTTCGGGCGTCTCGGCAGCGTGGGCTGCGCTGTCCAGCAGCTTCTTTTTGCTGTGCGCCGCAATGGCCTTGGCCGGATTTGCCCAGGGCTGGGGAAACCCCGCAGCCAACAAGGCAATCGCCGCCGGGGTACGCAGCGAGCAACGAGGGATCTTCACCGGAATCAAACAGTCGGGAGTGCAATCGGCGGTCACGGCCGCTGGTTTCCTCGTCCCCTGGCTGACTATCAACTACGGGTGGCGATCCTCGCTGTGGCTGATCGTGGTCATCTCGGCGATCTCGCTGTTCGGCCTGCCGTTGCTGACCGAACGCCAACACACCTACCCGACCGACGCTTCTATCGTTGAACCGTCCCACCCCCTCTCCCCGTTTGTAACCCAAGTCGCGATTTATGGTTTTCTCCTCGGTCTTGTCGGCGGCGGGCTCGGCCGGTTCCTTCCCCTCTTTGCCGAGGAGGAAGTCGGTTTCAGCTTCGCGAACGCGGGACGCGTCTTTGGCGTCCAAGGACTCGTGGCTATACCTAGCCGCTTGCTGGCCGGAGTTCTCCTCGACCGGGGTTTCCCTGCTCGCCGCATGCTCCAGATCATGGGGGTGCTCGGAGCGGTATCCGTCGGGTTCATCATCGCCGCGATTCAACAACCCAATCTTCTCTGGGTCGGTACGATTCTCGCCGGACTGTCATTGGGGTCGTGGAACACCGCAGCAAACCTCGCGATGATTCGCCAACCCAATGCGGGTCAGGCCACCGGTCGGCTCATCTTCGGATTTCTGCTCGGTCTTACCCTGGGCGGGCCCATCGTCGGGTTCTCGATCGATGCGCTCGATCAGTACGAAGCAGCGTGGATCGCTAGCGCCCTGCTCGCCTTGGCCGGCGCCGCACTAATGCTCGTCAAGACCGAGGGCGAAGTGTCTCGGTATGGTTGAGCTGTGAGCCGTGTCCAACGAGGCCGCACCCGCAAGGTGTTCGTTCAACGTCACCGCGAAGGCGGCAACAAGCGTCGACCCGATGAACTAATCGTCGAGGAACCGCTGTCGATCCAGCTCGACGGGACGCTCGTCGCTACCACGATGCGCACGCCGGGTCACGACTACGAACTGGCCGTCGGCTTTCTCCATGCCGAGGCAATGCTGGCCGGAGCGCCGGTTACCGGAGTGCGCTACTGCGCCGATGGCTCGGCGGTCGATACCGAATTCAACGTCGTGACCGTCGAGACGAGCGGGGTCGCCCCAACCCCCACTCCCCGCCTCGGCTCGACCTCGTCGTCGTGTGGAATCTGCGGAGCCGATGCAATCGATGAGCTGACCAGCCGACTGGCCCCGCTCGACGAGGCTCTCTTCGACCCACTGTTCCTCGCGGAAATCGCCGACCGTGTGGTGGCCTCCCAGGACCTCTTTGCCAAAACCGGTGCGGTGCACGCCGCGGCAACGTTTGACCATGACGGCTCGATCATCCATGTGCGCGAGGACATCGGCCGCCACAACGCGGTCGACAAGATCGTCGGGCGAATGATTCTCGATGGTGAGCAACCCACTTCGGGGCTTGGCCTGTTCGTCAGCGGACGGGCCAGCTTTGAGATGGTTCAAAAAGCGTGGGCAGCTGGTTTCGGCACGGTCGTGTCGGTGAGCGCTCCCTCCGCGCTGGCCGTCGAAACAGCCAACGCCGGAAACATTCAGCTCGCCGGTTTCATCCGCAACGGCGAGATCAACGTCTACTAGGGACGAGGTCTATTCGGTCAAGGCAACAAATTTGAAGCGTCAGTAACGCCCAGCGACCAAAACGCTTCAAATTTGTGAGTTGCGGGCGAGCAGTTCAGCGAGCGCCGCACGAGCGAGCCGTACGCGGGTCTTTACCGTTCCTTCGGGGATACCCAACTGTTCGGCAATGCTGCTGTAGCTGTGACCCTGCCTGCGCAAGGCAAGGGATTCTCCTTGCTGAACATCGAGCTGTGCAATGCACCGTTCGACATCTGCGGCCGTGGCGAGGTGCGAGCTCATTCGGTCAACGAACTCGACCGTGCGGTTCGCAGCTTCGGCTTCGTATCCGCGGCGCCGCTCTCGTGCACGGATCAACATCTTTGCCTCGTTCGCTGCAATCTGACGCGCCCACGCCAAAATTCCGTTGCCGCCACGCCAGCTATCGAGCTTCGTCGCTATGGCGACGAGCGCTTGTTGTTCGGCCAATTGAACATCTTCCTCCGCGAAGAGGAACCGGCGGATCGGCGGCCGCAAAAGGCCAGCGTCGATGAAGTGGCGAAGTAGATCGTTGAGGGCATCGGAATCCCCCTCCTGAGCACCCAAACCCAGCGCGACGAGCATGGCGTCGTCGGCCGACGTCATGAGACGTCGATGCGATGATTCGTCGTCTCCGTACTCCCATCGCTGAGCACAGCAGTGAGCAGGACATCGATTGGTCCGGCCGAGTTCGGCGTGAGTCGCAGGTCAGCATCGGTGACGGTCTGTCCGCTCACCATCCACGAGTGCGACCGAACTTCAGGGGGCAGCTCGGGTCGCAGAAAGAACGTCTCACCAATGGATGCTTCGGTCGGCCCATCGATGCCAATCGAACTACCACCGTTCAGAACAAATAGCGCGATCACACCCGCCACGATCAACGCAGCAAAGGAAGCCGCACCAACCATGGCGATGCGCCTTTGGCCCATTGGCTCCTTGGCAGCAACGCCGGGAAATTCCGGGTCGGATAACCCGGTGGGCTGAGCGTTGTGAGTCGGAGCCTTCGGCGCCAGCCGTGTCTCGTCGGATGCACTGGCCGCCGTGGCGTCAAGGGTCGTCGGCGTCTCCCCGGTGAGCGCGGCGACGATCGATCTGCGCCATTCCTGCATATCGGGATGGCGCTCGGTCGGTTCTTGGCTGGCACCTCGACGGAACTCCTCGACCGCTCCCGGCGGCAGGGCGTTCAAGGCCTCGGGGCCACGAACACCGGAGATCAACTCGGCCACGAGAATGGTGGAAGCGTAGACGTCGGCCTGCGGGGTAACAGTGGCGTCGGGGAAGGCCTGCTCGGGAGCCATGTAGCCGGGGGTTCCGCCAGCAACGGTGAGCTCCGAAGTCGAAATCAGCGTGTCTTTCGCGAGCCCGAGGTCGCCGATGAGCAGCTCTTCGCCTGCAGCTGACGAAGGCTGGCTGACGTAGAGCATGTTCGAGGGTTTGATATCTCGATGGACAACGCCCTCGGAGTGCAATGCGTGCAATCCGTCGGCGAGCGTGTCGATGACGGGTCGGGCACGCTCCAGAGACCACGCCTCGCCGGGCTCGATGCGTGCGGACAATGTGCCACGGTCGGCGAACGACATCACGAAGTACGGCCGACCGTCCTCGGTTTGGTCGATATCGAAGACCTCAGCGAGAGGAGCGTTGCGATGACTCGAGCGAACGCGCCGCAAAAGCGTCGCCTCGCGACCGAATCGCTCACACACCGACGGGTCAGCCGCCCAGTTCTGAGCAAGCACCTTTATCGCTACTCTCGAGTCGAGGCGCAGGTCTCGTGCCTCATGGACGGTAGCGAAAGCTCCGGTGCCTACAATTTTGCCCACCTCGTACCGCTCACCATTCACACACGTAATCTGGCACATTAGACATCTGAACTCCGATTCGGATCGTTCCGAATCGCAGAAAAACCATTGGGGCTCTGGCGGCATCCAATGGAAAACCCTGAGCAGAAGAGCACCATGATGAAGCAAACAAAATCGAGGGGCGATCGAAAGACCCCGCTCACCGGTCACGCAACGGCCCTTCTTGTAGCTCTCGCACTCATTGCGAGCGCCTGCAGCAGCGGCGGATCGACCAATACCTCCGACCAGGCCTCCGTTTCGGTCGCCAGTATCGAAAGCGGCTGTGCCGAAGCCATCGACGTCATGTTGCTTCTGAACGGTGCTCCTCGATCCGAAATGACGGTAAACAACATGCGCCTGTTCGCGGATGGCGCGGCGTCGCTCAGCGCATCGTTCCCCGACGCTCCAAGCGAGGTGCGCGACTTCTTCAACGTGCTCCAAGACGTCGTCGGCAACGCTGCGTCGACAGCCGAGCAAGATAGCGGACTGTCGGCAACACAAATTCAACTGCTGCTCGATTTCGAACTGGCCGGACGCCAGGCTGACTTCGACCGACTTGTACCCAGCGCAGATGAGTACTTCACCGCCCAGTGCGGCGCTCCTTACAGCAACGCGTTGGCCGGTGTCCCGGCGACGCCCGCAGCGACACCGAGCGATACAGCCGTCGTCGCTGGCGCCGATGATGGAGCGACAAGCACCACCGCGGCACCCGGTTCCGACACCACCGAGGCCGATGCTGAGTCAAAGGGTGAGATTCCCGAAGAGACCACAACCCAGGCTCCTGCCCCTGCGGGCGCGATCGCCGTTGACACTTCCTCGATGGGCGCAACGTTGCGATTCCTCGGCGTCGAACTCGTCGTCGGTGAAATCTGGCGCACGGACCTCACCCCCGAGTCAGCGGTCACGGGCGGTTCCGAAACTGGCGACCAATCGGCCGTCCTCGTCGAAGTTCGGATGACCTCGACCACGCACAACCTCTTCTCTGCACCGGCCGACTATGGCTTCGTATCGTCAGAGGGCTTCCGGACAAACGCTGATGAGGCGCTCACCGCGACCGGCGAGAGGTGGAATCTCGATCTTGACGAAAACGAGTCGACCTCAGGATTCCTGGTCTTCGAAGGTGGTCTCGGGCAGCTATCGGGAGGGCAGTTGCAGTGGATCAAAGACGGTGAAGCCGCCAATGCTCCCCTCGGCCTAGGCGCAACCGTTCCGGCGTATCCGTTTGAACTCGCGGGAACAAACACTGCCAACCCCGCTGCGCACACCGACGCCAACAGCTGTCGAAAGCCCTACGAAGCCGAAGTTCGTTCCTCGGAAGCTGACCTCGATCGATTCGGCCAGTTCCAGGCCAATCGGGCACCGCGAAACGAACGCTTCATCCGGATTGAGGTAGCGATCGAGCCGGGCGAAATCACCGGCGAGGCAACCGTCTGTAGCTTCACGAACACGCTGCGGCGAGACGAGATCGGCCTTCGCTTGAGGCTCAACAACGGGGACGCTCTGGCAGCAGTATCGAA
>CAZMYN010000041.1:0-1392 GCA_964570495.1 uncultured Acidimicrobiales bacterium
CTCGGGTTCGACGCGATTGGTTACGGCTGCACCTCGGCTTCGACGCTCATCGGGCCCGACGCGGTTACCACCGCTATTCAAAGCGTTCATCGGGCCATGACTTGCACCAATCCAATTTCGGCCGCGGTCGCCGCCTTCGGGGCACTCGACGCCAAGCGCATTGCGGTCGTAACTCCGTACACCGCCGATGTGACGGGCCCGGTGATTGAACACCTTGTCTCGGCTGGGCTTCACGTCACGGCATTCGGGAGCTTTCTCGAATCGAGCGACTTGGTCGTCGGGCGAATAACCCATGAGTCCATTGCTGCGGGCGTCCGCTCGGTGCTCGCCGAGGGCGCCTGCGACGCAGTGTTCGTCTCGTGCACGAGCCTGCGGCTCATCGAGCGTGCCGCCGAACTCGAAGACGAGGTTTCGCTACCGGTCGTGTCGAGCAACATGGCGCTGCTGTGGCATCTGTTGCGACTCGTCGGAGTCGACGATCAGCTCCCCGAACTGGGAACCCTGTTCACCCGTCCACTCGCCAACTAGAGCTGTCGAGTCTTCTCGGCACCGTCGTAGAGCACAGCTTTCATCGCCGCGTTGGCGGCTGCTCGGGTGGCGATTGCCTCCGTCGAGCAAACAGAGGTAGGGCCTTTGACCGTGATGAACTCCGCCGCGGGAGCCTTGCCTCGAATCGCAGTGACGTAGTGCTCGCCACGACTCGGACGAACATCACCGCCGAGGTAGCTCTGCATCGCCAGGCCAACGCGCCTGCTAGGGCTTCGATTCGGCTGTGAGCCATGTATCAACCACGGGTGGTGCAACGACATTTGACCGGGTTGCAGTTCCAGATGAATTGCGTTGTCGGCGTCGATGTCTGAGACCTCCTGGCCTCGGGTCAAAATGTTGTCATCGCCGAACGTGTCGTTGTGCGCGAGCAGGTGGTGATGCGTGCCGGGTAGTACCGAGACACAGCCGCTCTCGATCGTCGAGGGCGTGAGAGCGAGCCAGGCTGTCACGAAGTTCGCCGGTTCGAGGCCCATGTAGAAGGAGTCTTGATGCCAGCTCACGTAGCCAGCGGAGTCGGGTTCCTTGACGAACAGGACCGTGCTCCCCAGCGCAATGTCTGGGCCGATGAGTTGTTCCACCGCGTCGACGATGCGGGCGTTGGTAACAACGTCGTTGAAGAAGGGGAACGCCAAGTGAGCGTTGTTCCGATGCTCGGCGTTGAGTTCCGATGGATAAGCCGCTTCAGCGTCGAGAAACGCATTGGCAAGTGAGCGTGCTTCGCTCGCTGTCATGACGTCGATCGGCGCGATCCAGCCGTGTGTGTCGTAGTGGTCCAGCTGTTCAGCAGAAAGTTCAGCCATGTCCGAGAAGATAACGAACAACGAGAACAAACGAGAAACAGTT
>CAZMYN010000041.1:1492-14741 GCA_964570495.1 uncultured Acidimicrobiales bacterium
AAGTTCAGCCATGTCCGAGAAGATAACGAACAACGAGAACAAACGAGAAACAGTTATGGGGCCTGTCCCCGTAAATAGCGGTTATGGGGCCTGTCCCCATAACGATGTGTTTATGGGGCCTGTCCCCAGGCGTACGCTGGGTGCATGAGTATTGCGCCGTTCGAGTCCGATGTGGTCCGGGTCGAACTCGATGTTGACGGGATGACGTGCGCAGCATGCGCGTCGCGGATCGACCAGCGCCTCAACGGCCTCGACGCTGTCGACCATGCCCAGGTCAACTTCGCGACAGGCCGCGCCACCGTGCTCCACGACGGATCCATCGACACCGCAGCACTGGCCAACGAAGTTGAGGCTCTCGGCTTTATCGTGATCGCTGCTGACCAGCGAGTTGCGGCCGAGGAACGGCGCGAAAACGATCTTCAACGACGCCTGGCTCTGGCAATCGTGTTCACGATCCCCGCCCTTTTGATCTCCGTGGTTCAACCGTTGCGATTCGACGGTTGGGAATGGCTCGTCGCCGCACTCGCCACGCCCGTCATTGTGTGGTCTGGCTGGCCATTTCACTCAACGGCTTGGCTAAACCTGCGCCACCGCGCAACAACGATGGACACTCTTGTTTCGATGGGCTCGCTGTCGGCACTGATCTGGTCGCTCGTGGTTCTCATCTTCGGCATTGGCGATCGAGAGGTCTACTTCGACACCGGAGCGGTGATCATCACGTTGATCTTGCTCGGCAAATGGCTCGAGCTGCGCGCCAAACGGCACTCGGGCGATGCAATTCGCTCTCTCGCCGGCCTCGGAGCGTCGTCGGCCTTTCTGGCCGATGGCAGCGAGATTCCTCTGGAGGACCTCGAAGTCGGCATGCACTTCATGGTTCGCCCCGGCGACAAGATCGCGACCGATGGCATCGTCGTCGAAGGAACCTCTTCGATCGATGCGTCGATGGTTAGCGGCGAACCATTGCCCGTCGATGTGGGGCCGGGAAGTGAAGTGATCGGGGCCACGATCAACTTCGACGGGTCGCTTATTGTCGAGGCCACGAACGTCGGTGCCGACACCGCACTCGCGCAGATCATCCGCCTTGTCGACCAGGCCCAAGGGAGTCGTGCGCAGGTTCAACGGCTTGCCGACCGTGTGGCCCGGGTGTTCGTGCCTACCGCGATCGTGATCGCCGCTACGACTCTGGTTCTGTCTCTTGTATTGGGGCGCGGAACCGACGCTGCGTTCACCGCTGCCGTTGCTGTGCTCATCATTGCGTGTCCGTGCGCCTTGGGTTTGGCGACACCGCTCGGGATCATGGTCGGAACAGGCCGCGGCGCACAGATGGGGCTGATCATCAAGGGGGGCGAGGTTCTTGAGGACACCCGCTCGATCGACGCCATCGTGCTCGATAAGACCGGTACGGTCACCGAGGGGGAGATGGTCGTTGCCGAGGTGCTCGGATTAGAAGCCAACCCGACCGAGCGTGAGCTGGTTCATACGATGGCGGCCTCGGTCGAGGCTCGATCCGAGCATCCCATTGCCAAGGCGATTTCCGCATCGGCCTCTGGTCGCCTCGACGTGGATGAGTTTGAAAACCGACCGGGTATTGGAGTCCTTGCAACAGTTGCCGGCACCAAGTTGCGTATCGGACGCCGCAGTCTCTTCGAGGAGATCCCCGACATGGTCGAGGCCTTGGCCAACGCCGGCGAGAGGCACGGAGCCTCGGCGGTGTTTGCAGGTCGCGGCGCAACAGCCGAACTCGTCTTTGTCCTTGCCGATCAGGTCAAGGTCACCTCGGCCGACGCCGTCGCAGCGTTGAAGGAGCAGGGCCTCAGCGTCATGTTGCTCACCGGCGACAGTTCTCGTGCGGCCGAAGCGGTCGGCGCGCAGGTCGGGGTCGACTCGGTCATCGCCGAGGTCTATCCCGATGACAAGGCAGCGGTGATTTCGGACCTGCAGAAGCAAGGCAAACGGGTCGCGATGGTCGGCGATGGCATCAACGATGCTCCAGCACTTGCCCAGGCCGACCTCGGAATTGCCATTGGCACAGGTACTGACGTGGCGATCGAGGCGTCGGATCTAACCCTCGTTTCGGGCGACCTACGCGCCGTGGCCGATGCAATTTCGCTATCCCGGCGAACCCTCGCAACGATCAAGGGCAATCTCTTTTGGGCCTTCGCCTACAACGCCGCGGCGATTCCGCTCGCCGCGTTCGGCGTCTTGAACCCGATGATCGCCGCCGCTGCGATGGGCCTGTCATCGCTGTTCGTCGTGTCGAACAGCCTTTCACTCCGCCGATTCTCCGGCTATCGCTCCTAGCCGCCCGAGCGCATCGTCCGAACCGCCACACTTGCCAACTGAACGAACGTTCAGTCAGGATGGTGTCGATGACGACGCGCACTTCACTAAAGCGAACGAGCGGGTACGACCCCGACCCAATGGACGTGCCCCCGCTGTTCCAGTCGCCTGCACGCCCCGCAGCGATGTTGCGCTGGTTCGTCACGAAGTACATGTGGCCACAATCGCTCACGTGGATCGCGATTGCGGTGCTGATGTTTCATGTCTTCACCCCAGATCTCGACCGGTTCGCATCGCTGAGCATCGACGATGTCGGTCTGATCTGGCTACGCAATATTGTGCTGATGCTCGTCGTGATCGGCGGCCAGCATTGGTGGCTTCACATTCGCAAGGCGCAAGGCACCGAATTCAAGTACGAACAGCGGTGGTTGGCCAAGGGGCGAAGCTCGTTTCTCTTCGGCGACCAGACCAAGGACAACATGTTCTACACGCTCGTGAGCGGCGGCGGAATCGCCGCGCTCTACGAGGTAATCATGTTCCGGTTCTACGCAACCGAATCACTGCCGCAGCTCACCTCGCTATGGGCGATCGCCGCGATGACCATTGGGGTGTTCTGGATCGAAGGCGTGCACTTCTATGCCAATCATCGGCTATTGCACGTCAACGTTCTCTACAAGTGGTTCCATTCGCTCCATCACCGCAACGTGAATACCGGGCCCTGGTCAGGAATTTCAATGCATCCGGTCGAACATCTCTTGTACTTCTCGCTGCCACTCGTCTTTCTGGTCATTCCCGGGTCGCCGTTCATCGCGACGTTCAGCTGCGTGTACCTGATGCTCTCGCCGTCGCCGTCACACTCGGGCTTTGATCGCTTTAAGATCACCGAGGACATCAACTTTCACGGCGGTGACTACTTCCACAACCTTCATCACCGCTATTTCGAAGTGAACTACGGAATGCTGCTCTTGCCGCTCGACAAGTGGCTTGGCACCTTTCACGACGGCAGCGCCGAAGCCCACGAGCAGATGAAAGGTCGGCGACGCGAGAGCGCCGAAAGCGAGGAGACCCCCTCGTCTTAGCGAGGGTGGGCTCGGGTCTGATCACGCGGTGGCTATCTTGCTTGCGGTCTTTTCGACCATCGTCATCAGCCTTGGTGAGTTGATCGCAGAAGAGGAAACCAAGCGCGCCCGTTCCGAGGAAGTCACGTCCGCGATGTTCACGTCGGGGTTTGTCATGGTGGGCATCGCTGCGCTGTTATGGCGGGGCAGTCCGACACTCGGTGACTTGGTCTTGGGAGGGTTGGCGGGCGTGATGAACGGGGTCGGGATTCTGTTCTTGTACGCCGCGTATTCACGAGGCTCGCTTCGCTCGGCTGCACCTGCCGCCGCGGTCGTGATGACGTCTATCCCGGTGCTGTGGGACGTGGTCGCTGGTTCGGCCAGTCCATCGACCTTGGCGTGGACGGGCATTGTCATTGGCATTGCTGCGATTGCGTTGTCGTCGTATCAACCGAGAGCGTCGGCGAGCAGCGAGGCAACCGATCGCGGGCTATGGCCGGCCATTTTGGCTGGATGTGCCTTTGGTGTGCTGTTCATCTTTCTCGCCCAAATTTCAAACGACGCCGGAGGGGCGCCGATCGTGATGCAACGACTGGTTGGACTTATCGTTGCAGTCCTCGTCACGCGTGCAACCGGGCCCTGCATCTATCCGGCTGATCCTCGGGTGCGACGCATGTCGTGGGTGGTGGGACTCTTCGCTACCGCGGCGGTCATTCTGATTTTCCTTGCGTTGCAGCTTGGCGGCTCGCTAGCGACCGTTAGCGTCATTGCCTCGCAGTACGCGGCGGTAGCAGTGCTGCTCGGCGTCGTGTTTCGCGGACAGCGGCTCTGGTGGTGGCAGGCGGTTGGCTTGGCCGGAGCGAGCGTCGCTGTCGGCCTCATCACCCTTGGCTAATCAAGCCATTCTCGACGTTCCACACTTCGGGATACAGCTCGGTGCCAAGGCGATCACCGGGCGCAAGACCAACAGCGGTCATTGCCTCGCGGTGGTCGGGGTCCATACCTGTCTCTCGGAAGATGACCCGAGCATCGTCGCCGGTCCACTTCGTGTTGAACACCCGCAGCTCGCGGCCGTCGGGCAGGTTGCCTGAACCACCGTGGATGCAGCGTGCGTTGAAACAGATGACGTCACCGGGTTCCATGTCCCAGGCCGCGAACTCATAGGAATCGCGGTTGCCCTCAATATCGGGAAAGGGAGTGGCGTCGTCTCCGAAGTCGACCATGTCTCGTTCGTCGCCGGTCATTGCACCGAAGTTGTGCTGGTCGAAATTCTCGTTCCACAGATGCGATCCCTTGACGATCTCGAGACAGCTTTCTTTGCTCACGGGCACGAGCGGCATCCACGAGGAGACTGCCTGGAACCCTTCGATAGACCAGAACGGCTCGTCTTGATGGAACGGTGTGCGGAATTGGGTGCCAGGCGATCGGACGAACATCGCGTCGAAGAAGAAGTTGACCGAACTCGACTGCATCAATCGCCCGGCGATCTCCGACATTGGCGATTCGAAGATGAAGCGCTGGTACTCGGGCCGAGTCATCCAGACTTGGCTGTCATAGCGCGACTCGCGGCCGTCTTCGTCTCGGTTCCAGAGTCGGCTTCGGGGCGAGGGATTCGCCAGCGTTTGTTCAACGCCCGCTCGAAGCCGCTCGATCCACTCTGGCCCAATGGCGCCACGCACGCAGACGACTCCGTCGGTTGCGAATGCATCGATTTGGTCTTGACTTACAGGTGAATCTGCCATGTCACATCATTGCCAGGTCCCCAGGGTCCTTGCCAGCTGGAGGATCCTCCGCTGAACTTGCGCCATGGTCGAGTACACGAACGACATCGAGACGCTCCGTCAGTGGGTCGGCCGTACCGAGGCGGTAACGGAAACAATTTCGGCGCCCTGGGCTAACCGATTGGCCCACACTGTTGGCCGAGAGGCAACTCTGGCCAATGGTGATTACCTTCCGCCGTTGTGGCACTTCGCCACTCATCTCACGAGTGTTCCTCTCGAGAGCCTCGATGTCGACGGCCACTCGGTGCGTGGCGCCTTCTTGCCGCCGGTTGCGCTTCCTCGGCGAATGTGGGCCGCGGGAAGCCTGACCTTCACGGGCGACCTGCACCTGGGGGAGAGCGTCACGAAGACCTCGACCGTCACAAACGTCGAAGCCAAGACCGGGCGAAGCGGGCCGCTCTGCTTTGTGACCGTCGCCCACGAGCTCGCTGTTGACGGCGATATTCGGATTTCAGAGGTGCAAGACCTCGTATACCTCGAACACCCCGACCCCCGAGCTCCGACACCGACACCAACGCCTGCGCCCACCGCGTCGGACTTCTCGAGGGAGATCATCCCCTCAGAGGTGATGCTGTTCAGGTACTCCGCGCTCACGTTCAACGGGCATCGCATTCACTATGACCGGGACTACGCCACAACGGTCGAGGGGTATTCCGGGCTCGTTGTACACGGTCCGCTCACCGCGACCCTGCTGGCCGATCTTGCCGTGCGCGAGACGGGGGAGCGGCTCGCGAGCTTTTCATTCCGTGGACGAGCGCCGTTGTTCGACGATGCCCCGTTCGTTATTGCGGGAGCCCGGTCAGGGGCGGACGTGAACCTCTGGGCCCAAAGCAGAAACGGCGACCTAGCAATGGAAGCAACCGCCACAATTCGCTAGTTCACCGATTCGGTTAGCCAGGAGGAAAGTGCCTCACCAATTTCGTTGGGGCTGTCCTCTTGGATGAAGTGTCTCCCGGAAACGGTGACCTCGCGCTGGTTTGGCCAGGTACGACAATCCTCGCGTTGTGGGCCGGTCAGGATCGATCCCGGATCGGCATTGATAAAGAGCTTTGGGACCTCGGAGCTTGCAAGCCACGCGCCGTAGTCCTCGACGATCGCTGCGACATCGGCGGGCTCACCGTTGATCGGGATTTGCCGCGGCCACGTCAGTGTCGGGCGTCGGTCCTCGCCCGCGTTGAGGAATGGGCGTCGATACTCGGCCATTTCGACATCGCTTAGCTCACGCTCGATCGACGCTGGCAAGATGGCCTCGACGAAAAGGTTCTTTTCCAAGATCATGGCTTCGCCGGCTTTGCTGCGCATGTTTTCGAAGATGTCGCGTGCGGCTTCGGGCCAATCGTTCCAACTGACAGGCCTGACAATGGCTTCCATGTAGCAAATGCCCGCAATCGAGTCGCGGTGCCGATTCGCCCAGTCGAAACCGAGGGCCGAGCCCCAATCGTGAACCACGAATGTGACGCGATCGCCGAGGTCGAGTTGATCGAGTAGGCCATCGAGATAGCGGCGGTGCTCGACAAAGGTGTAGGAGTCCGGTCCCGGGTCGTCGAGCTTGTCGGAGTCGCCATGACCAAGGAGATCAGGCACGACGCAACGGGCGTGGCCCGACACGTGCGGCACGACGTTGCGCCACAGGTACGACGAGGTTGGATTGCCGTGCAAGAACACCACGACGCCGCTGTCTCCGGAGTCGGCCGGCCCCGAGTCGTGGTAGGCCATCAGCTTGGCGTCGACGGTCAGATACTGCTTGCTCAACACTTCTTCGGTCGTCATGAGAAGAGTCTGTCACCCCAATTGAGGGTCATCCAATGACCTCGGACGAGCAGCACCCGCCGTGCTGCTCGGTTGAATTGCTACTTGTACTTCTTTTCTTTACCAAGGTCCTTGACCAACAGGTAATAGAACACTGGTCGAAGCTTGTTGCGTCGGCTCGTGCCGATCTTCTTGACAGCCTTGGCGAGAGCCTTGTCCAGTTCGGGACCGTCCTTGCAGCCGAGCTTCTTGATTAGGAGGTTCTTCTTGATTGTCTCGAGCTCGCTCTTTTGTGCGGCAGCGACGAGCTGTGCGTCGCGGCTGTAGAGAGACGGACCAAGCGACTTAGAGATCTTCTCGAGAAGTGGTCGGTCGACCGGGATCTTCTGCTCTTTCATCTGCTTGATCGAACGATCCATCATGTCGTCGAATTTGCTCATTGTTTGCTTCTCCTTCGTGAAGACGTCGGCTCTGACATCTTCGGGTGGGTGTTGCCATCACCGAGCGACAGTTCGATGCGACGCGGGAGAGCTTAGCTCGGCGGCTTTGCCCGGCTCAGGAATTCTTGAATCGGGAGGGGCACGCTCGAAAAATCAAACGCCCGCGATCGCCGGTACACAAGCACATCGAGGGCATACTTTGAGGTGTGAAATCTTCCCAGAGGAATCGCACGTGGCACTCGTAATTACCATCATTGCGATCGCGATTATGTTGGCGCTCAACGCGTTGTACGTCGCTGCAGAGTTCGCAACGGTCGGTGCTCGCAAATCGCGCATCCAGGCCTCGGCCCAGAACGGAAATCGTTCGGCGGTGACCCTCTTTGAGATTCTCAAAGATCCGGTCAAGCTCGACAATTATGTAGCGGCGTGCCAGGTGGGTATCACGCTCAGCAGTTTGGTTGCGGGCTCGCTCGGTCAAGAACGCTTGACCCCAATCTTCGAGCGGTGGTTCGGTTCAGGTGCCCGCGTGGTTGCGATCATCGTCGTGTTGCTGATCATTACGGCTTTGCAGGTGATCTTGGGTGAGCTTTTGCCCAAGACGGCTGCGCTTCGCTATCCCGAGCGACTGGCGCTTGCGACGATGCGACCAATGCAGATCAGCCAGACTCTCTTTCGCCCGCTCGTGGCTGTCTTCAACGGTTCGGCATTCGCGATCATGCGAGGGCTGGGCCTAAACACCGAACACAGCCATGCTCATGTGCACTCGCCCGAAGAGCTCGCCGTGTTGTTCAACGAGAGCGCAAAGGGTGGGCTGATCGATGCCTCCGAGCGCGACATGGTCGCTGGTGTGCTCAACGTCGAGCAACGCCTGGTGCGCGAGATCATGACCCCTCGACGCCGCCTCGTCGGGGTCAGCGCCGGAATGGATATCGCCACAGCCCTTGAAGAGGTTGTCGGTACGCCCTACACGCGCTTTCCGGTGTGGTCGGCCGAGTCGCACGACGATGTCATTGGTCTGGCCCACGTTCGCGATCTGTACGTCCAGGCCAAACGGAACCCCGACGCATCCGTCGCGTCGATCGTTCGCCCGATCCTCGATGTTGCTGAAACCCTCACCGTTCCGGCTTTGTGGAAGCGCCTCGACGAGACGGACCGCCACGCTGCCCTCGTCATCAACGAGTACGGCGACGTTGCGGGCCTCGTCACACTTGAAGATGCAATCGAGGAAGTCTTCGGCGAAGTTCGAGACGAGTTCGACATCGACCCCGATCCAATCGAGGTCGAGAACGGTCGGGCGTCTGTCCAAGGAGAGGTTCTGATCGAGACGCTCAACCAGCGCTTTGGTTACGAGCTGACCGATGACGAGGTCGACAGCATCGGCGGGCTGATCTGGCACGAGCTCGGACGAGCACCGACCGAGGGCGAGCAGCTCTCGTTGGCCAATGGAACACTCGAGCTTCGCATCGACGCCATGGATGGCAACGCGATCGAACGAGTGAGCTTCGACGTTCCAGGAGGTGAGTCATGATCGTTGGTGTAGTTCTACCAATCGTTGCGATCATCATCCTCGTCGCCTTGAACGGCTTGTTCGTCGCTGCCGAATTCGCGCTGGTCGGCGCACGACCGAGCCGCCTCGAACGCCTCGCCAAGGACGGCAACAAGGCAGCGGGATGGCTGCTCGAAGTCTTTCAACGCCACGCCGGCAAGGACAGTTACATCGCTGTTGCACAACTCGGCATCACGCTGGCCTCGGTCGGCCTTGGCATGTACGGCGAACCTGCCGTGGGAAGTTGGCTGTACGACCCGCTCGAAGACATTGGTGTTCCCGAGTCGCTTTCGCACACCGTTGGGTTCTTCGTTGCACTCGCGATCATCACGTACCTGCACGTCGTGTTCGGCGAGATGATCCCCAAGGCCCTCGCCCTGCAAGAGCCCGAGTCGGTGAGCGTGAAGCTGAACCCGCTGATGCGTACGTTCAGCACGATCTTCAAGCCCTTTGTGGCGGTACTCAACTCGATCGCGTTCGCTCTCATGCGGCTTCTGCGAATCCCCGAACCGGACAAGAAACTGTCGCTTCACACCAGCGATGAGCTGAGCATCGTGACCGACGAGTCGGCCGAAAGCGGCGAGCTCGGGTCACTCCAACGCGACCTCATCCGCAATATTTTCGAACTCGACGAGCATCCAGCCGAAGAGATCATGGTGTCTCGTAGCCACATCGTGTCGATCGACAAGGACGCGACCGCCGCCGAGATCGATGAACTGCTCACCCGCTCACCACGCAGCCGCTATCCGGTCATCGACGGCGACCTCGACCACGTCATTGGCATGATGCACGTGAAGGACTTCATCCGTGTCGCCCACGTCGGCGGGTTTAGCTCCGTTGGCGAAATTGCTCGCCCGGCCCCGGCTGTATCGGCGACGACGAACGCTGAAGATTTGCTCGACCGCTTCAAGGAATCGAACAGTCACGCCGCGTTGGTGATCGACGAGTTCGGTGCCACGGTCGGCATGGTGTCGCTCGACGACGTGATCGAAGAGGTCATGGAGGACGAACTCATCGTCGAGGTCGTCACACACGAGGACGGCTCGGTAACCGTCGACGGCGAGACGACCCTCAGCGACCTGCGCGATCATCTCGCGAACGCCGCGTTCGACAACGACGAAGTGGTCACGATTGCGGGAGTGGTCCTCGCCGATCACGGCAGCGTCCCGAGCGTTGGCACCGTCGTAAGCCACGGGGCCTACGAACTCACCGTCGAAGAGCTCGACGGACGCCAGATCACCAAGGTCCGGATTGCACAGGTCGGCGACATTGCCGAGGCGAATAGCGAGTCCGACGGTCACGGCGACCATGAGGGTGACGCCCACTAGCCAGGGCCCTCATCTGGCGACTTCTCCTACGAACGGGTCGACAATCTACGCTGGGTTGTCCACAACGAGGTTTGCCCGTGTACCGCATTGACTGTCTGCAATTTGCGAACTGGTCCGAGACGATTTTCCGCGAGTTGCGCGCTGGCGAAGTCGATGCCGTCCATGTCACGATCGCGTACCACGAGACCTTCCGCGAGACCGTTGCCGAGATTTCGAAATGGAATCGCTGGTTCCAGACCCATAGCGACCTGATCGTCCACGGGCACTCGGCCAGCGACATCGACGCCGCGAAGAACAGCGGACGCACGGCGATCTTCTTCGGATTCCAGAACCCGTCACCTATCGAAGCCGACATCGACTTGATCGAGATCCTGCACACGCTTGGCGCGCGCTTTATGCAGCTCAGCTACAACAACCAGTCGCTGCTCGCCACCGGCTGCTACGAAGCGGTCGATCCCGGAATCACCCGCATGGGCAAGGAAGTCATTCGCGAGATGAACCGGGTCGGGATGGTCGTTGACATGAGCCACTCGGCGGACCGTTCGACCATCGAAGCCGCAGAGCTCTCCGAACGGCCCATCGCCGTCACCCACGCGAACCCACACTCGTGGCACGCGGCCCTGCGCAACAAGCGACATGAGGTCATTGATGCAGTGACCTCGAACGGCGGGATGATGGGATTCTCGCTCTATCCGCACCATCTCAAAGACGGCCCGGCCACCACGCTTGGGAGCTTTTGCGAAATGGTCGCCGACACCGTCGAGCGATACGGCATTCGCCACTTTGGACTCGGCAGTGACCTCTGCCAGGGCCAGCCCGATTCGATCGTCGAGTGGATGCGCGTAGGCCGCTGGACCAAGGGCATCGACTATGGCGAAGGGTCTGCGTCCGCTCCAGGATTCCCACCGCAACCAACGTGGTTCGAATCGAACAACGACTTCGCAAACATCGAAGCCGGTCTCGGTGAAGTTGGCTTCTCACCCGATGACGTCGCGTTGTTGATGGGCGGCAACTGGTACCGCTTCTTTGCCGAGAGCTTTGGCGCGGCCGAATCGAGCGCAGCAACGGATATCACCGCGTCGTGAGAACCATTGCGCTGCGTCCCCCCGACGTCGTGATGCGGCTCGCGCGGCTCGGTTCGTTCCACCAGAGTCGGCTCTCGTTTATGCGGATTCTCCTGCGGCGAATGAAGGCCGAGCGCTGGACCTTCGACCGACCGCTCTTCGATATCGACGACAACGGTGTCGGCACGGCGCTGTACTGCGCCCACACCCCCGAACGGACCTACACCCTCGTCGCATTCGCCCACGACCTCCCCGACGATCAACGCTCCGATCGGGTCATCGCTACCGCGTGGGACACGACCTTCACCCTTCACGACGGTGTGCCCAACGACGCCGATATTGAACGCCTGCGTGCAGGCGTTCCGCTCCAAGAGGTCGGGCGCGTCGGCGCTACCGAGTTGACCATGTCGCGTGCAAACAAATCTGTACGACTCTGGGACGCCGTCATCGACACGCTTGCCGCTGGCGACCAGCCCGAGGTCGACGACCTCGAAGAAGTCGGGTATCTGATGCGCACGACCGCGGTCTACGGGAGCGGAAAGTTTGGCGCTGCGGATCGCGAACAAATTCACGACCGCCCCGAGCTGCACGCACCGTTCCAAGTCGAGATGCTCACCGTGTATCTCATCCGTGCCTTCGTTGCTGATCTCGTCGAGCATCTCGCATCGCTCCGGGCCGGGCAGCCCGTTTCGCTCGAACCCGACCGCCGTCGTCGCTTGGGAATTGGCAATTCGACGGGGCTGGGTATGGCACCGTTCCTGCTGACCCACCCGCGGCTGATTCATCAATGGATTGCGGCGCGCGAGGAAGCGATTCGCCGGGTTCGTTCGATCGAATCCACAGCGCCCGACAAGTTCGCAGTCTTTCGCTCGTCTGTCGATGGAGCTCGACGTGCCATGGATACATGGGGCTCGCAACATCCCGTGCAGAAAGCAAAGCTCACCGATCTTCGCTCGGACCTTGACCTGTTGGAGTCCCGCCTCGCCAACCATCACCCCACCGAACCGTGGTTCTGGGACGACCTTGTTACCTGGGCAATGGAGGCGCTGACGACCGAGGGCCAAGAACTCGTGATCTCGCTGCTTCTCGAACCCTACGCGGAACTGGTTGATGACCTCGCCGATGAGATGTCGGTCGATGAGTCTCGCCCGATTCGCATCGATGGTCACCTGACCGTTGCCCAAGCCCGCAAGCAACTCGAAGAGCAGTACGCCTGGGCGCTCGCCATCGACTGGAGCGAAACGTCGGCCGATGCACGAGCGTGGTACGTCTCGGAGGAAAAGCTCGAACCGCGCCTCGGTGAACGTCACGACGAACCAATCGGCGACTACGAACAACCGCTCCAGCCAGGCCGTGACGCGCACGCCTTCCACGCGACGCTGCTCGGCGAGGCTGACGATGCTGCCCTCGCCGACGTTCTGCGCCGCTTCCCCGAACACCGTCACGTTGCGCGCCGCGTCGCGTTAATTCACGACTTCCCCTACGCCGAGATCCGAGACAACACGATCGATGCAGCGATGCTCCCGATCGATCTGCTTCGAGCCAAACTCAGCTTCTTTGGGGCAACACGCTTCGACCCCCGATCCGACCGTTGGATTCGCATCACGATGTTTCAAGGCGCGCCCTACCCGAGCGAACTCGCGACCGCCGACCTCGACGGGTGGAGCTATCCACCCCGGCCCAATCCTGCGAAGTACAAGCCTCTAGAGAACAAATGAACCTCTCGCTTGGTGAATACTCGGCCCTCGTAGCCAAGGCGTTTCGAGGTGCCGGGTACCCCTGGGGTCTGGCCGAGGACGCGGCATGGGCGGCGCGCCAACTGGCTTGCTCCAACCCCACATCGGTCGGGTCGGTACTCGCGCTGCTCGACGCGGTCGACGGATCGACACTCGCTATGCCCGATGGGTTGCCCGACACCTGGTCCGAAAAAACCGTGCCATCGGAAACGGCTGTGGCACTGTGCCCCGTGTGCGTTGGAACCGTCATCGTCGACACCGGGTTGG
>CAZMYN010000041.1:14841-18375 GCA_964570495.1 uncultured Acidimicrobiales bacterium
GCTGTGGCACTGTGCCCCGTGTGCGTTGGAACCGTCATCGTCGACACCGGGTTGGTTCCCGTGGGCTCCTTTGGCCCGGTGCTGGTTCCCGAGATGCTCGAACCGTTTCTTCGAGAAGTGGGTAGCTACGAGCTCACTGGATCGTCGAGGTCTCCGGCGACCGTGCGGATCAAAGAGTTGGGCTTAGGTTCGCCAGAGGTTGGTAAATCGCACGATCGGGTTGAAATCTCCGAGCACGATCTCGAAGCCCTTGAACGCAGAGCGCAGCGAACGTACGCCCCAGCAACGACGGAGAGTCGCAATGCGGGCGCAGGTTCGGACGGCTCGGACAACGACTAAGTTGGAGTGCGACCAGCGCTTAATCTCGTTGGTGAAAGCTCCGATTGGAACCGGTCCGCCGATAAGGTGCGGGTGTCGTGCAGCGGTCCGCTCGGAGGAAAGCTGCACGTGGATGTCTATAGCTGTGAGGTATTGAAATGGCCGGTGGACTCGTTGGATTGCTCGATGATGTTGCGGCGCTCGCCAAATTGGCAGCCGCATCGATCGACGACGTTGGATTGGCTGCGACCAAGGCCAGCGCAAAGGCAGCAGGCCTCGTGGTCGACGATGCCGCAGTGACGCCTGCATATGTTCAAGGCCTAGCAGCGGATCGGGAACTTCCGATCATCAAGAAAATCGCTATCGGCTCGATCAAGAACAAGCTCATCTTCATCCTTCCCGTAGTCCTCTTGCTGAGCGAGTTCGTGCCGTTGCTCGTCGACATCATTTTGATGTTCGGTGGGGCCTACCTTTCCTATGAAGGCGCGCACAAGATCATTCACAAGCTGCAGGGCCACAAGGACACCGATCACGACGTGCCCGTCGCCCTGAAGGGCGAAGAGGCTGAAGAGAAGACGATCTCGGGAGCTATCCGCACCGACTTCATTCTCTCGTCGGAAATCATGGTCATCGCCCTCAAGGAAGTCCTCGAAGGTAACCCCGATGCTGGTGTTATCACCCGTGGTGCAATCCTGGTCGTCGTTGCACTGCTGATCACCACCGTCGTCTACGGCGCTGTGGGATTGATCGTCAAGATGGACGACGTTGGACTTGCCCTCACCAAGCGCGACGAAGAGGGAGCGCAGAACTTTGGGCGCCTGCTCGTCAACGGCATGCCAACCCTGCTCAAGTGGCTGACCATCATCGGAACCGCTGCGATGCTGTGGGTTGGTGGGCACATCATTCTCGCTGGTTCCCACGAACTTGGATGGGACGGCCTGTACGACCCGGTCATCGCCGCAGAGGACGCCGCCCACGGCGTCGGTGGCATTGGTGGCGTTCTTGGTTGGCTGGTCAACACGGGCCTGTCGGCCCTTATTGGCTTCATTATTGGCGCGATCATTTTCTTTGCCATCTCCAAATTCAAGGGCGGTGGCGAAGGCGCCCACCACGGTGAAGAGCACGGCGCAGCGGCCGCTCACTAATACCGATCAGGGCGGCGCACCAATGAAGGTGACCTTCGACGCCGAACTCTTTGCCTGGCACGCCGACAAGGCCACATGGATATTCGTAGAAGTGCCCCGCGACGACGCGGACGCCATCGACGACGCGGCTGCGCTCACGGGCGGGTTCGGCAGCGTCAAAGTACGTGTCCAGATCGGCAACACCACCTGGAGTACCTCACTGTTCCCAAGCAAGGAACGCGAGACCTATGTGCTTCCCGTGAAGAAGGCAGTGCGCACCGCCGAGGGAATCGACGAGGGCGACACCGCCTCGATATCGATTGAGCTAGTCCACGTGTAGTCCGACCAATACACTCGGCTCTCATGGTTACCCGTATGTGCATCGTGTTTTTTGCACTGCTGGTGTTGGCCGGGTGTGGTGGCGCTGCGTCGGATTCGAGTGGAACCGTCGTGGTGTTCGCGGCGGCGTCGTTGAGCGATGCGTTCGTCGACATCGAAGCCGCCTTTGAGGCGGGGAATCCAGGTGTCGACGTCCAACTCAGCTTTGCGGGCAGCTCGTCTCTTCGCGAACAGTTGCTCGCGGGCGCTCCGGCTGATGTCGTTGCACTCGCAAACGAGGAAACAATGAGGTTGCTGGTCGAGGCGGGGGAGGTTCGTGATCCGGTGGTCTTCGCTGGAAACGAGATTCGGCTCGGGGTCCCCGTTGGAAACCCGGCCGAAATCGACGCTCTCGCGGATCTGCAGTCGACGAGCGGCCTGTTCGTTGGGATCTGCAACGCCCCCGTTCCATGTGGCGAAGCAGCGCGCTCGGTTCTGGCCCAGGCCGACCTCGAGGTTGAGTTTGATAGTGAGGAACCTGATGCGCGGGCTCTCGCCACCAAGCTCGCTACCGGAGAGTTCGATGCTGCTCTCGTGTATCGAAGCGATGTTGTTGCCAATGTAAACATCGACGGCATCGAACTACCAGATGGCGTACGTGGTGCAACGTCCTACCCAATCGCAGCGGTTGGGACAGCCCAAAGTGATGCTGCTCAAGACTTCATCTCGTTCGTGACCACTTCGGATGGACAGGACGTGCTCGATCGTTTCGGGTTCACTCGGGCCCAGGACGTCGCGCAATGAGCAAACGCGCCCCCTCACCGGCTCGCCCGCCAATCCTGTTGCTGCTTGCAGCCCTGGGCGCCGCGCTGTTCGTGTTGCCATTGGTGGGTTTGCTCACCCGCACGCCGTGGTCTCGCCTTGGCGAGCTGTTGGGCTCGCGGGTCGTACTTGATGCCTTGTGGATTTCGCTGGTCACGTCGATCGCAGCGGCCGCCATTTCGATCCTGCTCGGCGTGCCGCTTGCGTGGGTGCTCTCGCGCACAGATCTGCCCGGGCGCAGAGTCGTGCGAGCGATCGTCACCTTGCCAATGGTGCTGCCGCCGGTCGTTGGTGGTGCAGCGCTGCTATTTGCGCTTGGTCGTCGTGGCCTCGTTGGTGAACCACTCGAATCGGCGATTGGGTTGGTACTGCCGTTTTCGATCTGGGGCGTGATCATCGCGAACGTGTTTGTGGCCATGCCCTTCGTGGTCGTCACGGTCGAGGGCGCTCTACGAGCAAGCAACGTGCGCTTCGAAGACGCCGCCCGATCCCTTGGCGCAACCCCTCTCACCGTCTTTAGGCGAGTGACCTTGCCAGCGATCCGACCCTCGTTGGTCGCCGGTGGGGTTTTGGCTTGGGCGCGGGCGCTTGGTGAATTCGGCGCGACGATCACCTTTGCCGGAAACTTGCAGGGCCGCACCCAGACGCTGCCCCTCGCCGTATTTGTAGCGCTTGAATCCGACCGGGACCTCGCGGTAGCGATCAGCCTCTTGATGGTCGTGATCTCGCTGCTCATTCTCTTGGGCTTGCGGGATCGGTGGTGGCGGTCATGAACGGACTCAAGGCCCACGTCGTCATCGAACGATCCCAAGAGTTCACCCTCGACGTCACTATCGACATCGAAGCCGGGCAGACCTTGGTGCTGCTGGGGCCAAACGGCGCGGGGAAGTCGACGATCGTCGATGCTCTTGCTGGGTTGCTTGCCCTCGAACGTGGCCACGTCGTGCTGGAC
>CAZMYN010000042.1:0-17966 GCA_964570495.1 uncultured Acidimicrobiales bacterium
GCTCTACATGGTCGCCGCCGACATGGGAGTCAAGACCCGCACCGAGATGCTCGAAGATCTCTTCGCTGGCAAGAGCCGCTTCCACAATGTCTTTCACTACAAGGCCGAGACGTGGGGCGACCAGGTAGCCATTGCGTTCCTCGTCGATGCCGCAGCGCTGGCCAGCCAGCAGGCCGTGTTCAAGAACTGTTCCTATGGCCCGTACCGGCGAATCCTCAAACGCATCATTTCTGAGGAGGGCTTCCACATGCGCCTGGGCGAAGACCGCATGATGCGAATCGCCGAAGGAACCGAGCTGCAACGCGAGCTGTTCCAGGGGGCACTCGATCGCTGGTTCTGGCCCGCGCTGCAACTGTTCGGTCCCGATTCAAAGCCCGACGACAAGTTGCTGCGCTGGCACATCAAGTCGGAACGAAACGAGGTGCTCCGCGATCGATGGGTCCAAAAGTTCGTTCCGTTGCTGCACAGCTACAACTTCACTGTTCCGTGCCCGGACCTGACCGAAGACGAGAACGGCCGGCTCGATGTGGGGCCGATCGATTGGGAGCCGCTGAAGCAAACGCTCGCGCAGGGCGGCCCCGACTCGGCCCGCCGCATTGGCCAAGCGGCAAACAACTGGACCCGAACCGCGTGGGTGCGCGACGCCCTCGACCGGCAAGCGGCCACGACATGACCGCCGTCGATGGTGCTGCCCCCCATTTGGCAGATACCGAGGCCGAGGTGTTGCGCGCAATTGCCAGCATCGACGACCCGGAGTATCCGGGCGTGTCGATCGTCGAGCTCGGTCTGCTCGAGTCGTTCGCAATCGACGCCGACGGTCACGTACACGTCGGCCTGATCCCCACGTTCTCGGGCTGTCCGGCGCTGGCGCTCATCGCGTCCGACGTCGAGCACGCAATCCGCACGACCGACGGTGTTCGTGACGTCACCGTGTCGTGGTTGCGAAGCCCGGTCTGGACGCCGGAACGAATGAGTGAATCGGCACGGGCAACACTGGCCGATTCGTTCACCGTCGCCGTCCAAATCGGCACCCGGGCGCCGCGCTGCCCGCGGTGTGGGGCCGACACCAACGAAGTGTCGATGTTCGGGCCGAGCCGTTGCCGGTCGGTTCATCGCTGCAGCAGCTGCGCCGAAACCGTAGAGGTCGTCCGCACATGATCTACGAAGTGTTTCTGAAAAAGGACGGCAAGGACGAGTTCCGCCATGCCGGCGCCCTCGAAGCAGCCAACGACGAGCTCGCCCTCGTCATGGCGCGCGAGGCCTACATCCGCCGCGCCGAGGGCAGCCGCGTGTGGCTGACCCGCCGCGACAACATCATCGTGGGCAGCGACGACTTCGTTGCCCCGAACGCCGACAAGGCGCACCGACATCACGACGGTCAGGCGGTCGCTGCTCGCCGCAAGCATCTACGCGAGGGCGACTCGTGACCGGGCCCAAAAACCATGGGGTCGAAACCGAGGCCGAAATCGACGTGCTGTTGGCGTTCGCCGACGACGAACACCTGATGGGCCAACAGCACACCGAGTGGATCGGCGTTGCGCCGTTCCTCGAAGAAGACCTCGCCTTTGCGAGCATTGGCCAAGACGAGCTCGGCCACGCCGTCATGCTCTACGAACTCGTTCTCGAACTCCGAGACACCGAAACCTCCGACCTCGAGATCGATCGGTTGGCGTACCGGCGTGGCGACGATGAGTACCGGTCGGCAGCGCTGGTCGAGTTCCCGACGAACGACTGGGCCGAGGCGCTTGTCCGACATTGGATCTACGACACCGTCGAAGCTCGCCGCTGGTCATTGCTCGAAGGGTCGGCCAACGAATCGCTGCGCGCAATCACCGCATCTGCGTTGCGCGAGGAGTCGTATCATCTGCGCCATGCCAACGCGCTCGTCGATTCGCTACTCATCGACCCCGAGGGTCGCTCGCGGCTCGACGCAGCGCTCGACGTGATCTTGCCGCTGGTCCCTGGTCTGCTCCATGGAGCAGCGGGGGAGCCAGAGGCCATTGCGTCGAGTTTCATCACCGGCTCGCTCGCGGACCTCGCCGACGAGATCGCCACAGCAATCTCCGAACGCTTCGAGCGGCCGGTGTCGCTGCCAGCCTCGACAGATGGCGAGCACGACCGGGCCCAGCGCTCCGACGCGTTCGGCCCGCTCATGACTCGCATGCGTGAAGTTCTCGACTACGACCCGGAGGCAAGCTGGTGACGAAGACACACCTGGAAGTCGCACAAATCGACGAGACCACCGTGTCGGTCGGGTTCAACAACCCGAACAAGCGAAACGCTCTCGACCACGCAACGGTCGACGAGCTCGACGACGTCCTGCGCACCTACTCGAAGACCCCAACGATTCTCATCGTGCATTCGACGACGCCGGGCATGTTCGTGTCGGGTGCCGACATTGGCGAACTCCGCGACCGTGGCGCCGACGATGCGCTCCAGTCGATCAACGCTGGTCTCTTCGATCGTCTCGCGGCCCACCGGTGGCCGACCATCGCCGCGATCGACGGTTACGCCCTCGGCGGAGGTTGCGAGCTTGCCATGGCGTGCGACATTCGGGTCGCGACGCCAACGTCGAGCTTTGGTCAGCCCGAGCTCAGCTTGGGGATACTCGCTGGTGCGGGTGCCAACTGGCGGCTGCGTGAACTCGTGGGCCTCGGAACCGCGCGGCGCATGTTGTTCCTCGGGCACAAGCTTGATGGCGAACAAGCCCACAGCGCTGGGTTGGTCGACGAGCTGGCCTCGGCGGAGTCGTTGCTCGACGACGCGACCGCAATCGCGCAACGTATGGCCCGCAACTCGTGGCGAGCCCTTGAACTCACCAAACTCTCGCTCGCCATGAACCGTCCGACGACCACCTCGTTCGACATCGCCGCCCAAGCCCTGCTCTTCGAGAGCGACGAGAGCTACGAGCGGATGACCAAGTTTCTGGAGGGACCGAAGCCGTGACCTACGAAGACATCGAAACAGCGAGCATCGACGAGCTCCGCGGCTTGCAGCTCGATCGGCTCAAGACAACGCTCCAGCACTCCTACGACAACGTCGAGCACTATCGGCAAAGCTTCGACGCAGCAGGCGTACATCCGAGCGAGGTGACCAGCCTCGAAGACTTGGCAAAGTTCCCGATCCTGACCAAAGAGGACCTGCGCCAGAACTATCCCTTTGGCATGTTCGCTGTGCCCCGAAACAAGGTCGTCCGCCTGCATGCCTCGTCGGGAACGACCGGCAAAGCAACCGTTGTTGGCTACACCCAGAACGACATCGACACGTGGGCCACCCTCATGGCCAGATCGATCTACGCCGCTGGTGGTCGGGCCGGCGACATTGCCCACGTTGCCTACGGCTACGGGTTGTTCACCGGTGGGCTCGGTGCCCACTACGGCGCCGAGACGCTCGGCTGCACCGTCGTGCCGGTGTCGGGTGGCCAAACCGCCAAGCAGGTGCAACTGATTGCCGACTTTGAACCGAGGATCATCCTTGTCACCCCGTCGTACTGTCTGAACCTGATCGACGAGATGGAACGGGTCGGGATGGACCCGCGGGCGACGTCGCTCAAGGTCGGGATCTTTGGCGCGGAGCCGTGGACCGACGAACTGCGTCAAGAGATCGAGTCGCGCCTCGACCTTGACGCCACCGACATCTACGGACTGTCCGAAGTCATGGGCCCCGGTGTGGCTCAGGAATGTGTCGAGACCAAAGACGGCCCGACCGTGTGGGAAGACCACTTCTATCCCGAGATCATCGACCCCGACACTGGCGAGGTTCTTCCCGACGGCGAGTTCGGCGAGCTCGTGTTCACGTCGTTGACCAAGGAAGCCTTCCCGGTCATCCGCTACCGGACCCGCGACCTGACCCGCCTGTTGCCGGGTACGGCACGGACGATGCGGCGGATGGAACGGATCTCGGGACGATCCGATGACATGTTGATCATCCGCGGCGTCAACGTCTTCCCGTCCCAGATCGAAGCGCAGATCCTGACCATCGACGAGCTGACCCCGCACTTCCGCCTCGTGGTCAGCAAAGAACAGAACATGCTGGAACTCACGATCGAGGTCGAACCCGAGCCCGGTTCCTCACCCGACACCGAGGCGCTGAGCCAACAGCTCACAGCGCGCGTCAAGGACACGATCGGGGTGACCGCTGCGGTCAACATCGTCGACGTGGGTGAGGTTCCTCGTTCGCAAGGCAAAGCGGCACGAGTCGTCGATCTGACCGCCGATGCCTAGCAGCCCGGCCGCGATGCACCAGTCGTGGACATCGGAACCAAAGAACACGGCACGATCGGTGCTGGCGACAATCTTCGGCGACACGATCTTGCCGGTGAGTAACAGCGTTTGGCTCGCGCAACTGTTTCAGATGACCGAGCTGTTTGGTTTCAGCGGCCGGCTGGTGCGGACGTCGATGTACCGCCTGGCCGAACAGGGCTGGTTCACGAACGAGCGGGTTGGTCGCCAGAGTCGATACTTCCTGACGCCGCTCGCCATCGATGAGTCCGAGCGAGCAGCCAACCGGATCTATCACTCGCCCCATCCGGATTGGTCGGGCGAGTGGACCGCCATCTTTCTCGACGCTCCCGTGCTCTCCGAGGAGACCCGAGACAACCTGACACAACACCTGCGATGGCACGGCTTCTTCACCCTCGCCGCGGGAATCATTGCCTCGCCGACCGAATCTCTCGACAGTGCCCGCGAGCTGTGTGCCAAAGTCGCGCCCGGCGTACAGGTGCCTTCAGCGGTGCTCGAATTCTCCGAGCTCGACGACGTGGTTGCCGACGGCTTCTTTGTGCAAGCGCTGACGATCGAGGAGACCGCCAAGGAGTACCGAGAGTTCACGTCGTTCTACGAAGACACCGACACCGGTGCCTGCACCGGACCCGACGCGTTCGCGCTGCGGACAATGCTCATCCATGACCTGCGCCGCATCCGCCTCAGCGTGCCCGACATCCCAGCCGCGCTGTTGCCAGTGGACTGGCCGGGCACCGCTGCCCACCAGCTCGCAACGAAGCTCTATCCAAAGCTCAGCGCAGCCGCGAGCCCGTGGCTCTCCGACATCCTCGAAACCAACTACCCCGAGAAGTTCCCCGCCCGATTCAGCTAACGCGAGCGCGTGCCCGGCACTTCGATGCTGTGGACATTGAATCCTGCGGTGGCGGGTCCGGTAGTAGAGCGTGACTTCGTCGATCCGCGAGGCGCTGTCGTTGCAGAGATTTGGTCAAAGTTTTTCCAACAGAACGAAGTGAGGCCACGTCGTATCAAGCAGACCGCAACCAAACAAGGGAAAGAACATGATCATCTGGGGTTCACGCACACGATTCTCAACCACCGACGAGGGCGTCTTCTACTGCCCGGCCGAACGCGGCAACCGGCCATTCCAAAAGACAATGGCGAAGCGCTGGTTCACCTTGTACTTCATTCCCGTCTTCCCGACCAAGGAACTCGGCGAAGTCGTCGAATGCCAAATGTGCCAAGGTCAGTTCAACACAGGAGTCCTGGACCTCCGGACCGTAACCCCAGAGCCCGAGAACTCCCCGATCGGCTAACCCGTCAGCTTGGCCAAGACTTCGGTCGACCCGTACCGTTTCCCGCACACCACTTGGGGGAGAGTTCGTTGGACAAGATTGGCTTTATTGGCCTTGGGAACATGGGCGGGCCAATGGCCGGGCGTCTCGCCGCGGCCGGCTATGACGTGGTGGCATTCGACATCGATGGCGACGCACTCGATCGGGCAGTGGCCGCGGGTTGTACGCGTGGCGACGACGCGAACGCGTGCGCGCTGCACGCCGACCTGTTGTTGACGTCGTTGCCTCGACCGATGCATGTGCAGTCGGTCATGGTCGACGGGGGAGCGCTCGCTGCGCTCTCGCCGGGAAACATCTGGGTCGATCTCACGACCAACCGCAAAGAGTTCGTACTCGACCTCGCCACCCAAACACCCGACGGTGTCACGGTCGTCGATAGCCCGGTCACCGGAGCCGTCGACGGAGCAAGAAACGGAAAGCTCACCCTGTTTGCTGGCGGAACCGACACCGACCTCGACCGAGTCGTACCCGTCCTCGAACACCTCGGCCGAGCCATTCGCTGCGGCGAGCTCGGAACGGGCAACGTCACCAAGCTCGTCACCAACCAGCTGTGGTTCATTCACGCTGCATCGATCGGCGAAGGTTTCGCGCTCGGCATGGCCAACGGCGTCGAGCTCGACGTGCTGTGGGACGCCATCAAGGATTCGGTCGGTGACAGCTTCGTTGCCCGCCACGACGCACCGTCGATCTTTGCGGGTCACTACGACCCGTCCTTCACGCTCGACCTGTGCATGAAAGACCTCGGTCTCACGATGGAGCTGAGTGAGAATGTCGACACCGACCTGCCCATGACCACCCGCGCCTATGAGACCTTCGAGCGTGCCACCGAGCGCTACGGCAAAGATGTCGGCGAGCTTCACGTGGCCAAACGCATCGAAGACGACGCCCAGCTCTCGTTCCGTCTCGACGGCGACTGGGTGCCACACTGGGAAGCGTAGAAACGCACAGGAGGCTGATGTGACGACGCCACTCACACCAACGATGCCGCTCTCCGAGCTCGTCGATCTCGAGCGCTACCCGATCGACCAGCCCGACTCCAAGCAATACGGCGCTGCGGTCGACCAGGCACGCGAGGGCTTGCGTGCAGTGGGGTGTGCGGTGATCAAAGATCTCGTGCGACCCGACGGCCTCGCTCAACTCGGCGCCGAAATCTGGGAACGCAAGAGCACGACACACTTTTCGACGCAGGTGATGAACCCGTACTTCCACTTCCATCACAATCCCGACTTTCCCGACCGCCACCCCATGAACACGCTGCTCGAACGATCGAGCGGGTTCATTCCCGGCGACTCGTGGGAAGACACGACGTCGATGCGGTTCATGTTTGAACACCCCGCCGTTGCGCGCTTTCTCGCCGACTGCCTCGAAATCGCCGAGCTACACCCGTACGCCGACCCGCTCGCCGGGCTCACCGCGAACATTCTCGATCCCGGCCAGCAGTTCACGTGGCACTTCGACACGAACGACTTCGCGGTCACGGTCCTCGTCGAGGAAGCCGACGGCGGAGGGCTCTTCGAATACGTGCCAGCGATTCGCAGCGACGGCGACGAAGGGTTCGATCACATTCAGCACGTCCTCGAAGGTGGCCGCAACGGCGTGCACACCCTCGACCTTCAGCCCGGCGACATGCAGATCTTCCGCGGCCGTCATTCGTTGCATTCGGTCAGCCGGGTTTCGGCTGACTCAAAGCCTCGCCACGCGGCGATCTTTGCCTACACCGAGAAGCCGAATGTGATCGGCCGCCTCGAACGCACCGAGCAACTGTTTGGCCGGGTGCTCCAAGCCCACATCGACGCCGAAGAAGCACGAGTGCGCAGCGATGCCCTCATCGACTGAATCGTCGTAGGGTGGACGAATGAGCGTTGCCGTCGAGATGTGGGAGAGCTTTCGCCGACTACCGCTATGGGTCCAGGCATGGATGACCCTGCTGCTCGTGCCCGTGAATGTGGCGACGCTCGCGTTTCTGGGCGGCTCGAACGGCGTACTCCTCGCCGTTCTCGCCATCGCGGGAATGGCGTTCAACATGCCGATCATGGTTAGCCAAGGCGGCATGTCGAAGCTCATGGCGCTTCCCCATCTGATCTTTTGGATTCCGCTTTTGGTCGTCGCGCTCATCACGCTGTTCGGCGACGCCGGAAGCGGCCAGCGGGTCTTCCTTGTCGTGCTCATCGTGATCGACGCAGTATCGCTCGCCTTCGATGTGCGAGACTTTGCACACTGGCGCAACGGCGACCGCGCTGCGGTGTGAGCGCGAGGTCCCCACAAATTTCCAACAGAACAAGGCGTCGCTCCGTCATAGAACACACCAGTCCGAACAGCGAAGAAGGCCGATGACTATGAAGCGACTCACCTCACTCGCGATTGCCCTCTCGCTTACCGCAGCGGCGTGTAGTGGCAGCGCCGATACTCCCGGTAACTCTGCGCCAGCTGTCGAAGCGACGACAACGACGGCACTAGCTGCGGAATCGACCACCAGCACAGCGCCCGCTCCCGAAACGACGACCGCCGCGCCTGTCGCTACTCCGGTCGAGGCTGTGCTCGAAACCCCGTGCTTCACCACTGCTGGTTCTGACCTTGTTCTCCCCGAGGGCTACATCGCCGCAGACGTGTCACGCCAAGCGCAATGCATGTTCGTCACCCAACTTGAGGGCGCCGCCGACCGCACGGTCATTGCAGGCGAACTATGGCGCAGCAGTGTCGGGGATAGCTACGAAGAATTCGTGGCGTTCGTCGAGCAGGGCCTCTCACAGGGCCGCGAACCCGACATCCAAGCGCTTCAAATCCTCAATTCGCCGGGCTCAGGCCGCGATCTTCCAATCATCGACCGCGTCGAAATCGACGGCCCGAACCGGGCCACGATCTTTCTCCACGAGTCAGACCGACTCGGCCAACGCGCCCTGAGCGCCGTTGTCGACTTCGACACCGCAGGCGACGAGAACACCCGAGCCTTCCTGCTGTGGGGCAGGGCAGACGATTCGATCAATCCTCAACTCATCGTGGATCTGATCAACTCGATGAACATGAACCTGAGCTACGACGAATAAGCAATGAGCGCGCCATCTCCTCGCTTTAGCGGTTCTGGGCAAGCCCCGTAGAATCAACGGGGCGCAATTTCGGCGCCGCGAACGCATAGAGGTAATCGCAGACATGGCTCACAAGGTAGGAATCGTTGGTGGCGACGGGATTGGTCCCGAAGTCATTGCTCAGGGCATGCGTGTCATCGAGGCTGCGGGCGTCGAACTCGACACGGTCGATTACGACCTCGGCGGAGCTCGCTACTTGAAAGACGGTGTCATCCTCACCGACGAGATCCTCGACGAGTGGCGCGAACTCGACGCCATCTACCTCGGCGCGGTCGGCTCTCCCGACGTTCCTCCCGGCGTCATCGAGCGCGGGCTTCTGCTGCGCATGCGCTTCACGCTCGACCTGTACATCAACTTCCGCCCGTTCGTTGCTCCCGACGGAGCCCACGACTTTGTCGTGATTCGCGAGAACACCGAAGGCACCTACGCCGGCGAAGGTGGGCTACTGCGAAAGGGCACTCCCCACGAGATCGCAACGCAGGGCTCGGTCAACACTCGCCTCGGTGTCGAGCGCGCCATCCGTTACGCCTTCGAACTCGCCACGACCCGACGCAACCATCTCACCCTCGTACACAAGACCAACGTGCTCACCTTCTCGGGTGATCTGTGGGAGCGCACCTTCAACGAGGTCGCCGCCGAATACCCAAAGGTCGAAACTGCGTACAACCATGTCGACGCGGCGTGCATCTACTTCGTGCAAGACCCCCAGCGCTACGACGTCATCGTCACCGACAACCTCTTCGGCGACATCCTCACCGACCTCGGTGGAGCGGTCTCCGGTGGCATTGGCCTCGCGCCCACGGCGAACCTGAACCCCGAAGGCGTGTCGATGTTCGAACCCGTCCACGGCTCTGCCCCCGACATTGCTGGGCAAGGCGTTGCGAACCCGCTCGCCGCGATCCTCTCGGGCGCCATGATGCTCAAGCACCTCGGCGAGACCGACGCCGCCGAACGAATCCGCCAAGCAGCCGAAGCAACCGCAGCCGAGACCGGCACGACGGTAGAGCTGGCCGACTCGGTGATCGCGAAGCTATGAGCGTCCAAAGCGACCTGTCGGGAATCGATCGGACCGACCGGCAACCCGACCGCGTCGAGATTTACGACACGACGCTGCGCGACGGCAGTCAGCTCGAAGGCATCTCGCTCACCGTCGAGGACAAGATCAAGATTGCCCGCCAGCTCGATCGGCTCGGCGTTGCTTACATCGAGGGCGGCTGGCCCGGAGCGAACCCGAAAGACATCGAGTTCTTCGAACGTGCTCGCAGCGATCTCGACCTCAAGACCTCGAAGATGGTCGCCTTCGGATCGACGCGTCGAGCCAAGGGAAAGTCCGACACCGACCCGACGCTGGCGAACCTGCTGAGCGCCCAGACCAGCACCGTGTGCATCGTCGGAAAGACCTGGGACTACCACGTCGAGGGTGCGTTGCAGACAACGCTCGACGAGGGCATTGCGATGGTCGCCGACTCGATCGCCTTCTTGAAAGGGGAGGGCCGCGAGGTCTTCTTCGACGCCGAGCACTTCTTCGACGGATATCGCCGCAACCCCGAGTTCAGCCTCGCCGTCCTCGAAGCAGCCGCGGTGAACGGAGCCGACTGCCTCGTGCTGTGCGACACCAACGGCGGCTCGCTTCCGACCGACGTCGAGCGCATGGTCGCCGAGGTCTACGATCACCTCGGCGGACCCAACGGCACGGCGTCAATTGGTGTGCATCTGCACAACGACACCGGCTGCGGCGTGGCCAACGCGCTGGCCGGAGTCCGGGGCGGAGCGTCACAGGTTCAAGGCACGATCAACGGTTACGGCGAACGGGTCGGTAACTGCGACCTGGTGCCGGTCATTGCGAACCTGAGCTTGAAGATGGGCATCGAGACCATCGGCGAAGAGAACCTGACCAACCTGACGAGCGTGGCCCATGCCGTGGCCGACCTCGTGAACTTCGCTGCCGACCCGCAGCAGCCCTACGTCGGTGCCACAGCGTTCGCGCACAAGGCGGGCCTTCACACCTCGGCAATTGCCCGCAAACCCGACGCCTATGAACACGTCGACCCCTCGTCGGTCGGCAACGGCACGCGGTTCCTCGTGTCGGATATGGCCGGGCGGTCGACGCTCGCGCTCAAGGCCGAGTCGTTGGGCATCGAGGTCGACGGCAAGGTGCTCGGCGACATCACCGAGACCCTCAAGAAACTCGAATACGAGGGCTACCACTTCGAAGCAGCAGACGCGTCGCTCGAATTGCTCATGCGATCGGCCACGGGTTGGGAACAGGACTGGTTCCGTCTCGAGTCGTTTCGGGTGAACCTCGACCACCGGTCAGGTGCGGGAAACCGGGCATGGACCGACAAGACGGTCGAGGTCGAGACCGAAGCGACCGTCAAGGTCTGGGTCGGCGACGAACGGATCGTTGCGACCGGCGAAGGAAACGGACCCGTCAACGCCCTCGATGCGGCGCTTCGCTACGCGATGCGCCGCAAGTACGCCGACGAGCTCGCCACGATCTCGCTCACCGATTACAAGGTGCGAGTGCTCGACACCGGACGCGGCACCGGAGCGGTCACCCGAGTCCTGCTCGAAAGCACGAACGGCCAGAAGAGCTGGTCGACCATGGGCGTCTCGGAGAACATCATTGAGGCCAGCTGGCAGGCCCTCGCCGACTCGATCATCTACGGGTTCTTGCACCAACCGAGCTAAACGCCGTCGCTGTTTGTAAACAGGATTGCGGCCTCGAAACCGACCCCTCCAACAGGCAATCCCCAACCCGAACTCGTCCCAGATTGCACAAAGCTCGTCGGTCTCGACGTAGCATCTAGTCATGGCCGCACCCGAGTATGTTCCATCAGCGCCGACCACCGCGAAGCACTACAAGTCGCCGCCCCAACGCGCCGGCGCAGGAGCGACTCCTCGGCCCGGCGAGACGGTCGGCGCGCCGGTCCAGTCGGGCGGTCGCCTCGGGGCTCAGGGCCCCGGTCAAGGGTTTGCCTGGAAGCTGACCAAAGTCTTCGAAGACAAGCTCGAACTGACCGACGGCGAGTACGTCGGCGACGTCAACGCGGCCTGCATCGGTGTGGCGACCAAGCGGGCATCGCTGTTCCATCGCTCGCCGGTCGTTCACGACCTGCGGATTGCGTACACACTGTTCGGATTTCTCGACGAGAAGCCCGACGCAAAGCTGGTCGAGTTCCGCAAAGAGGCGTTCGCCGAAGTGCATTACTCGTTCCACTACTTCGATCGCCGTGCCATCGTCGACATGGTCTCCAACGAGGTGCTGTGTCAGACCCCCGACCAAGTAGCGAGCCGCTACAACGCCGACTGGCGCGATCAACTCGGCCTGTAACCGGCAATCCCGGCGGGCACGGTCAGTCTGGTGTCCTGTGAATTGAGCTAAGGCGTAGCGTCTCTCGCTAGGGTGTCCTGCCGTGAACACTCGTGTGCGTTTTGCCCCTGCCCCAACCGGTTTCCTCCACGTGGGGTCTGCCCGCTCAGCCCTCTTCAACTGGTTGTTCGCCAAGTCGACGGGCGGCGAGATGATCCTGCGCATCGAGGACACCGACGCGGCGCTTCGCAAGCCCGAGTTCATCGATGCGATCGTCAAGCCTTCAAACTCTCGGCATTGATTGGGACGAAGGCCCGTACTACCAGTCCCAGCGCAAGCAGTTTCACTGCGACGCTGTCGACCAACTGGTCGAAGCCGGTCACGCCTACTTCTGCAACCTGACGCGAGACGAATCCGACGCGCTCGCCGCTGAAGCTGGGTTGGCGTCGGGCTATCACGGCTGGTCTCGCGACAAGGGAATCGAAGACGGCGACAACTGCGTCGTTCGGTTCCGCACGCCCGATGAGGGCGAGGTCATCATCGAAGATGTGATCCGCGGTGAGGTTCGCTTCCAATGTTCTGAACTCGAAGACTTCGTGATCCGCCGCAGCGACGCTTCGCCGACCTTCCTGGTCGCCAACGCCGTCGACGACGCCGACATGAGCATCACCCACGTGATTCGCGGCGAGGACCTGTTGAATACCACGCCAAAGGTCATGTTGCTTTGGGAGGCGCTCGACCTCGGCGAAAAGCCAACGTACGCGCACCTCCCGCTGCTCGTGAACGAACAGCGAAAGAAGCTGTCGAAGCGCCGCGACGACGTGTCGCTCATGGACTTTCTCGGCAAGGGCTACCTTCCCGAAGCCATGGTCAACCACCTGGCACTGCTCGGCTGGGGACCACCCGACGAAAAAGAGATCCGCCCGATCGAAGAGATCATCGAACTGTTCGAGCTCCGCAACGTCAACAAGGGTTCGGCCTTCTTCGACGTCACCAAGCTCGATCACATCAACGGCGAATACATCCGAGCGCTACCCACCGAGAGGTTCATCGAGATGGCCGAGCCGTTCGTCTACGGAGTCGACACCGAGGTTGGCTGGGAGCAGTCGGCATACAAGCCAGAGGTTTTCGAGCTTGTTGCGCCCGACGTCCAACAACGTGTCGCTACGTTCTCGGAGATTCCCCGGTTCATCGACTGGCTCTTTGTGGATGCAGTTGAGTACGACACCGAAAGCAAGGGCTGGAAGAAGTCGATGATCAAGGGCAAGCGGGTTCCCGAGATTCTCGATGGGATCGCCGCAGCATTCGCCGATGTCGAGTGGACTCCAGAGGCGCTCAACAATGCCGTCTCGGCCATCGGCGACGAGCTCGAAGTCCGCTCGCAGGTGCCCGCCCGCATTGCAATCACGGGCACCAACGCTGGCATTCCGCTGTGGGATGCAGCCGCAACGCTCGATCGCGACGTCGTGCTTCGCCGAATTGGCGCAGCCAAGGCACTTCTTCCCCAGGAGTAACAACAGACACCCTTTGCTCCACGCTTGGTGGCTACCTCAAGCCGGTTCGCATCTTTGAGTGAGATACGCGAACATTGAGTACGGTTTGAGTAGTGGAGCCGCCTTACCTGGCGGGCGAGCGAGTATGACTGACGAAGAAGCGAAAGCTCCGCAGTTGAGTGACAACGGAGCAAGAGTCCTGGCTGAGGTGCTGAACAAGCGCGCCAACGATCGACACAACACACTCGTCGCACAACGCAACGAGCGTCGTCGCAAGAACGATGCGCTTCGCATCGCGCCGCCCGATTCGTTCGAGCTAGAACAATCGACCGCGATCGGCGCTGATGAACTCGAGGCTTTCTCCCTTGCAGATCCAGGCGTCGCTCTCGAATTACCTGATGATGACGACGCTCTCGATCTCGCCGAGGGCGACGGCGAGGAGAGTTCTCGGCGCTGGATGTGGGCTGCCGGTCTAGCCGCAGCTGTCGGGGTATGCGTGCTGCTTGCATCCGCGCTCGACACACTTCCCGCGCGAGTCGATTCTGTAGCTCCGGAAGTTTCAACGGTTCCCCAAGAGGTCGATCCCCCCGACGCCGAACAAGTCGGAGAGCCCGAAGCTGTCGCCGTTCCGACCGACTCGGAGCCCGCGGACACCGCCACAGACACCGCGACCACAGAAACGGTGCTGGCCGAATCAGAGCAAGCCGAGGAAGTAATCGCTGCGGAAGTTCTGAGTGAGTCGGCAACCTCCACCTCACGGGTGGCGAGCAACGAACTCACGGGCATTACTCCCCGAGCGATCCCCGGCGAGCTTGAAGTTCTGGTCTACGACACTGCGCCGTCGGCCAACGGCGAGGTGTACTCATTCGCGCTGCGTCTCAAGAGCATTGCCGCGGCCGACGACATTCCGACCGAAGATTTCACCATCAGGGTCGAGAACGAAGACGGAATCCCCGCCGAGACCTTCACACGTTTCCTCCACGACGTTCTTCCCGTCGACACCTCGGCGCTCGCCTCGGTGCGTGCAGAAGGCGCTGCCCCCGGTGAGCAGTTTGTGACCGTCTGGCTCGACGACGTGCTACTCGAACGAATCCCGATCGAGACGATCGACCCCTAAGACCGGCCCCGCGCCGCTACTTCGGTCGATCGAGTTTGAACAATGTGGACGAGCTGCGGCTGTACACCCCACCTGCATGTCGCCCAATCGCGTGGATCTCTTCTTGCGTGATTCGAAAGTCGTCTTCAACAACGCGTGATGCAACGTGGATTCTCGACGCCTCACCAATCACGAGCTTCCCGCTACCCAATTCAATGACGTGGGTCGAGCGACACTCGAAGTTCGCGATCGCCTCACCCACCAGCGGCGCGTCGATTGTCTCGGCGGCGACCTCGGTCAGCCCACAGATATCGAATTCGCTCTCGTCGGGCGGGTAGGAGCCCGCAGAGGCGTTCATGGCTTCAACCGTTGACTCCGAGACGATGTTGACCGTGAATTGACCGCTCGCTTCGATGTTGTCGAGCGTGTCTCGCCGGGCAGATGAAACGGGAGCCACGACGAACGTCGGCGGGTAGGAGGCAACGATGTTGAAGAACGAATACGGCGCCAGATTGGAAACTCCCTCGGCGTTGCGGGTGCCAATCCAGCCGATTGGTCGGGGAACCACCAGGCTGGTGGCCAGTTTGTAGGCGCTTGCGACGTCGAGTTCTTCGACGGTGTAGACGTTCTTCTCTTCGATTTCCATAGCTGCATCATGGCCGCCAACGGTGCCGGGGACCACTCCGATGTGTGGGGCGCTCTCCTGTCAGTAACACTGGAGGCATGGCGCGGAGCTGGCTACTACGAATTGTTGCGTTCATCGGCGCTTTTGTGCTGGTGTGGTTCGTTGTCGCGTTCGTGCAGGTGCGAGCCGCAGCAGGTGACGCCCAGGGTCGCACCGCTTCTGGCGATGCGATTGTTGTGCTCGGAGCCGCACAGTACGACGGCGACCCCTCCCCGGTGCTTGAGCGGCGACTCGACACCGCCTTTGATTTGTGGTCCGACGATGCTGCCCCACAGATCGTCACCACGGGGGCCAGCCAACCCGGTGACACCTTCACCGAAGGTTTCGCGGCGTTCCGCTATCTGCGCAACGCGGGCATTGCCGAGGAGGAGATTGTGGTGATCGTCGACGGGGGAGACACCTACGAATCGCTGTTGGCAACGGCCAATCAACTCGCCGACACCGAGCGGACCGTCGTTGTCGTGACCGACGCGTACCACGCTCGCCGCAGCGCCGATATTGCTTCGGAAGTGGGGCTCGACGCAACGGTGGTGGCCTCGAGCGACGACACGAGCATGAGTCGACTGTTGCGAGAGAGCGTTGCGGTCGGCCTTGGCCGCATCGTCAGTTTCCGCAGAATCAGCAACTGGCGCTCCTAAGGAGAACACCTCACAAATTTGTGGGCATGACACCACTGTTGGGGCAACGTGGCCAGGGGGCAAAACAGCACTCAACGCCTGGGGCAGGCATGCCGATACAGGTAGGTAGGCACCGTGGCGGATTAAGAGCGGAAAGGTAGGGCCCACATGTCGGAAATGACAGACCAAATGGCTCCGAAGCGTTCGCTCTTCGCGACGATCGTGCCGGGCGTTGTGCTGGCGGCTTTGCTCGTCTCGGCAGTCGCAGCGATATATCTCAATGGCCAAGCACTCGAACAACGACGGGTCGAGGCACGAATCCTGGAGTTTGAGCTCGCAACGCACACCGTTGCAATGATCGACCTGATCGACGAGGTCCCGCCCGCGGTGGCCGTGGAATACGACCAATCCGTCGACGTGATCGAGAGCGACGTCAGAGACGCAATTTCTGCGGTAGATCCCGCTGATCGCAGCCGAGTCCTTGCCTTTCGCGAGGATCTTCTCGAAGCCGCCGAAGCTGGCGAAGACGTTCCGCTCAGCTCGATCAACTCATTGCTTGTCGAGCTTGGCGATGCTCGCCGCGCCGCTCTGGCCAACGCGCTTGAGGCCGAGCGGACTGCGTCACGTGCGCTGTTCATTGCTGCGATAGCTGCCCTGGCTGCTGGCGTGGTGATCGCTACCGGTCGAATCCGCGAACGAGACCTCCGCAACACGTTGCGCAAACAGGCAACTACCGATTGGCTCACTGGTCTCCCGAACCGTCGGGCGATTGCCGCGGGCATGGAAGATGCCCGTCGCACGATGAACGAACGCCCCTGCCACACCGGTTTGCTGAGCATGGACCTTGACGGATTCAAGACCGTCAACGACAGCTTCGGTCACCCCGCTGGTGACGAGTTGCTCAACGAGGTCGCCGACCGGTTGCGCGCGGCGAAAGAGTCTGACGAGACGCTTATCCGTCTTGGCGGCGACGAATTCGCTGTTCTGCTCCCATGCCTCGATGACCCAAGCGATGCTGGCCGAGCTGCTGAACGCTACCTGGAAGCGTTTGCTGAGCCATGCCAGGTCGGTGGCCGCAGCGAGCCCATTCGAGCGAGCATCGGACTAACCACGACCGACGATCCAGACGAGCTCGACGGGTTGATTGCCGAAGCCGATATTGCAATGTATGCAGCGAAGCGACGTGGCGGACAACGAGCGACTCGCTTCGATACCTCGATGCGCTCGAAGGCCGAGTCCGACGGCGAATTGACGAGAGCACTTCGTAGCGCCGACTACGACCAAGAATTCTCCCTCGTGTACCAGCCAGTAGTCGGCGTCGATGACGGCCGACCACTGTTCATCGAGGCACTCCTACGCTGGACCAGCCCCGACCTTGGACCTGTCGGCCCGGGCGACTTCATCCCTATTGCCGAGTCATCTGGAGAGATCGGCAGCATTGGTACGTGGGTCCTGGCGACCGCGGTCGAGCAACTCGCGAAGTGGTCTTCGGATCCCGGCTTCGCCGATGCACGGATCTCGGTGAACGTGTCGGCCCTACAGCTCTTTGAGGAGGGCTTTGTCGACTATGTCCTCGGCGTGCTTCGCGACAACGAGGTCGCAGCCGAACGCCTCGTGATCGAGGTGACCGAGTCGGTCGCGCTCGGAGATTCGGGCGGACCGTTTGCGGTCCTGAGCGAGCTACGTGCCAACGGGATCATCGTGGCAATCGACGACTTCGGAGCGGGCTACGCGAACCTCGAGCAGTTGCTGCGTGTCCCCTTCGACATTTTGAAGATCGATCGGATGCTCATGGTGCGCCTGATCGAACACACCACCGACGGACAAAACATCGCCCAGGAATTCATGTCGGCAATCTCGAGCATCAGCTCTGCGCTCGGCGCAACGCTCGTGTGTGAAGGTGTCGAGACCGAAGAGCAGCGCCAGGTTCTTGAGCGGTCGGGCGTCACCCACATTCAGGGATGGCTCGTCGGCCGACCAGCGCCGCCTGAGCAGCTCGTCTTCACCACGAACGAAGACGACGAACTTCCCAACGCCGCATAGTTACCGCACGCTGGCTGGCATTCCAGAAGAATGTCGAGCTTGCGGCTCGACGAGTTTCAGC
>CAZMYN010000043.1:0-818 GCA_964570495.1 uncultured Acidimicrobiales bacterium
CACTCATGGCTGTTAGCTTCCCTCCCGCCTACTGTCCAATGACCGCTGCAACAGTGTGGATCATGATGAGGTGCTTTCGCCAATCACCTGAGGCCGTTTAACTGCGTAGGTTGCCGTTCCCGAGGCCACGAGCCGGCCCTCGGCATCGACGACTTCGGCCCTGGTGAACACGATTGACTTCCCCGCCTTGACAATCCAACCCTCCGCCACGGCATCGGAGGTCAGCGGGCGGTGATATTGGGTGTGGAGTTCGATCGTCGACCACAGCGAACCCTCGGGCATCCCAGTTCCAATCGCCGGGACAACAACGGTGTCGATAAGTGTGGCGATCGCTCCGCCATGGATGATTCCAGCCGCCTGAAGATTCTCTTCGCGAAACGCCATCGTCATCCGGGCGTAGTTCGTGCGGAGCTCTTCCACCTCGAGGCCAACAACGTTCGGGAAATAGGTCTTTCCTTCCCAGTGTGGAAAGAACGACCAGTGCTCGACAATCGCAGCGTCAAGCGGTTCGAAGTCTTCGGCGCGGCTCATGGACTCGAAGCGTAGATGCTCGACGAGTAAGCGATGTCTGAGAAATCTGGTTTTCGCGGAACCTGACAGCGAAGCGGTGGCGTTAACAGTCGACCGGTCGAGATTCGATTGGTTTGATTTACTGCTGAGGAGAGCCACATGAGTTCCCGAAAATACCGAAGGCATCGCCGATTTCGACCGTTGTCCGTTTTGCTTCTCGTGGCACTGGCCACGAGCGGCCTCTACATCGCACCCGCAGGCGCTCAAACGCCGACGTGTGCATCGGCTGCGTCCGACTCCGATGGCGA
>CAZMYN010000043.1:918-8446 GCA_964570495.1 uncultured Acidimicrobiales bacterium
CGGCTGGGGCTGGGAAAACAACGCAAGCTGCCGCGTAAACACCAGCGCCCCGACAACAACACCTGCATCCACATCCCCTCCAGCAAACTCCTCAGGCACACCAACCTGCTCGTCCCCAACAGCAGATCCCGACGGCGACGGCTGGGGCTGGGAAAACAACGCAAGCTGCCGCGTAAACACCAGCGCCCCGACACCGTCGCCTGACGAAATCGTGTTTCTTCCTCCCGCGCAGCCGATTCCGTCCCCATACATTCCACCAAACTCAGACTGCATATCGCTTGCCCGGTTCCAGTCGGGCTGTGAGATCGAAGGCGGCCCGTGGAGCCAAGCGTTCGCCGAGTTTGTCGGTGGGACTCTGTCGAGGAGTTCGGACAACGTCGGTGCCAACGTGCAGTTCTTCCCCCAGTCCAGCCAACCGTTGGAAGAGGTCATGTATGTGGTCGGGCCATACTTTGGCCCCGCCGATGAGGACGGTGGCGTTGCAAACATCTCAGACGAGCTGGCAGCAGTGCGCGAGATGGTGCCTGCAATGGGGTCAGTCGAGTTTCGCCTCAGGACGCTGAACGCGTCGATTGTGTACATCGGCTTTGGAAGCTTCGAGGACGTCGAACAACCAACGGCGCAGCGCGTCACCGCCGTGAAGTCGACAATTCGGGCCTTCGAGACCCTTCGACACGCAACCCTGGGACACGAGCCACACGCCACAGCACTTATGGGCCTGAGCCTCGGCGGCGTTGCTGGCAAGATCGCCCTCAGCGAACTCGAATCTGAAGGATTTGATCATGGGGTCGAGACCTATCTGTCCTTCGACTCCCCGCACGGTGGCGCATATACCCCCCCTGGATTGCAGGTCGTGCCGCGATTTCTTGAGGGTGCTTTTGAGTGGGGAGCGGGAAACTTCTCCTTCCTTGAGGCGCTTACCTTAGGGTTCTGGGACAACGCGTTCGAAGCTTCGAGCGACGACGCACGTGCAGCAACGAATCTTGCGCTGCGCTCGCCAGTGGCCCAAGAGCTCTTGATCGTAAACACCGCGTATCCGGACAACCTGGCACCAAATTTCGACTACATCGGTAGTCGCTACTCAGATCTTCCTCGTGACACTGTTCGCAACGTCGCGATCTCGAGCGGTTCGGTCACTGGCAATCGGCCGAACCTTGCGTCGGAGTATTTCTCGTTCGACACCGGCGATTCGACGGTCTTCGATCTCGACTTCCGCCTGGAGATGTCGGCGTTCGTTCCGTCCCTCGGCGCACAAGGGACGTTCGATGGCCGCTTCAGCCACAAGGCTTTCACGAGTTCTGGAACGTTTATACCGTTCCCCGAGTTCAAGACGATCGAGGCTGCAAGTTCTGGCGGCAACGCTGGCCAATTCGTCATCGAAAAGCTGGAGCGTGGCGCTTGTGCACACAACACGACAATCGTCACCGAACTGACCCGGACCTTGAGTAGCGAACTCAGCGGGTCGCCTCTCTGGGACGACGTCGCGGTTCGGCCAACCGAAACCAGAGCATGCTTCATCCCAACGTTCAGTTCGGTCATCGGCGACCCGCAAAGCGATAGACCCGCCGATTCCACCAGGTTTGACCGGGTGATCGGTGACTCGAGCAACGGGCAACACCTCGAGGTCACGCGAACGATGGAGATCCAGATTCTCGACGAGATCCAAGCGGTCTTTGGAACGAATCCCTAGGACGAGCACGTGCGGTTCCCTGCGTTCATGGAGTCTTTCCATGAACGCAGGGAATTGCCAAAGCGCTATTTGATTCCGGCCTCGCGCAAGGTCGCAGCGTCGATTCCCATTTGACGGAACGCGGCCTTCTCGATTCCTTTTGACCGCGAATAGCGCGCTGCGGCTTCGATGAAGGCGGCGCGCAGTTCGCTGCCGTCGGTCTTTTGCTGCATTGCCTCGAGCTCGTCTTGAAGATCGGTCTGCTCTTGATAGAGGTTTAGGCGCGTTAACGCAGACGCGTCGGTGAGTTCAGAGTCGATCGCCGACAGCCTCTTTGTTATTCCTTCTTTGGTGCGGCGGCGACCCCGCTTGGGGCGGTTGGTTTCGAGAAACTCGAGGTAGCCCTTTACGGCTCGTGCATCTGCACGGCCTTGAGCCAGCTTTGCTTTGTGGTCTGCATCCATGTATTCGATTTCCTCTTTGGTTAGCCGCCACCTCCATCGCCAACGGTCTGACTCTATTGGGCTTCAGCGCGCATCATCAATTGCGAATTCAGGCAACATGAGAAGGTGAACCGCCGATTCGACGAGTTTTCGCGCGCCGAGTGGTGCAAATTGCGTGAGGCAACGCCCCTCACGTTGGATGCCGACGAATTAGACGCGCTTCGAGGAATCAACGAACAACTCGATCTTCAAGAAATCGAGGATGTCTATCTGGCGTTGTCGCGACTGCTCAATCTGAACATCACCGCAACCCAACAATTCGCCGCGGTGACCGACACCTTCTTGTCGACGACCCCCAATCCCGTGCCATACATCATTGGACTCGGAGGGTCGGTCGCGGTCGGCAAGAGCACCACCGCCCGTGTACTCCAACGACTGCTCGCACAATGGCCCGACCATCCATCCGTCGCACTCATCACCACCGACGGGTTCTTGTACCCCAATGCCGAACTCGAACATCGCGGGCTACTTGGACGCAAGGGCTTTCCCGAGAGTTACGACACCGGCGCACTCATCGACGCGTTGCGGCAATTGAAGTCGGGCGTCTCATTGGTAACCACTCCCGTCTACTCGCACCTTCAATACGACATCGTTCCAGGGCAACAGAACACGATCGTGTCTCCCGACGTTGTAATCGTCGAGGGTTTGAACGTCCTGCAACGCGGTTCAGCACAAGCCGATGTAATGGTCTCGGATTTCTTTGACTTCAGCATCTACGTCGATGCACCCACCGCGACGATAAAGCAATGGTACGTGGATCGATTCCTGACGTTGAAAGATTCAGTCTTCGCGAATCCCGACTCGTACTTTCGCAACTACGCCGAGCTCGACACCGAACAAGCCACCGATGTGGCTGGTGGTCTGTGGGACTCGATCAACGCGCCGAACCTCGCCGAGAACATCGCTCCAACCCGCGATCGAGCTACCTGCATTCTCGTAAAGGGCGATGATCACCGGGTCGAGAAAATTCTGCTGCAGAAGTCCTAGCAGTCGAGTTCGTGACCTACGCGGGTAGGTCGAGAAGCAATGAGGCGAGCCATAGCTCTTCGTTCGGATTGCGGACAAGAGCCGCCGAGGCGTCTCGCAACGACTCAAAGACGTCGAGATCCGTGTCGACCGATTCATTACCCAACCCTTGGCGGTAACGATGCGCCAACGTCGACAGTCCCATCCGCCATTCGTCATTGCGATGCAAACGAGCCTCTCGTTTGTGGCGTGTCTCCATGGCGCGACGGCCCGAGCCTCGCGGGCCGGTGATCTCCTCGGTCTCATCCATCAACGCGGCTTCTTCTGAGTGCCGGGCATCGAGGGGCACCTGCGCGGCATCGACCGCTAAACGAATCTCGGTGACGAGCGAACCAACAGCACTTCCGGAACCGTCGAGGCGTCCGGGGATATCCCACCAGAGTTGCCGCCGTGCCGCGAAGTCTTCGTCGGCGACCAGGAGCTCGGCTCGACCGACATCTCCGTTCGCTGCCTCTCCAGCGGCGGTTGCTTTGTCGGGGTCGATGCCACGGGCAATGAGAGCCTCAGCGATCGAGGTACTCGAGACCGCCGGAAACTCGATCGTGGTGGAGCGCGAAGCGATCGTGACGTGCTCGGGGGGAACGAATTCGGTGAGCAGTATAAACACCACCGACGGGTTTGGTTCTTCGATTGGCTTGAGAAGTTTCGCCGCGGCCTCGGGTGTGGCTTCGTGGAATCGATCGATCACGATCACCTTGCGGCCCGCCTCGGTGGGAGCCCGGCTCGCTGCCACGACCACAGCGTTCGCTTCCTCAATTCGAAACGACGACCCCTCCGGCTCAAAGATCACGAGATCGGCATGCTCTTCTCGGCTTGCCAATTCACGATTGCGTTCACGATCGGCGGAGTCTCCAACCAGTTCGCCCGCTACACGTGCTGCAGCGCGGCGCCGACCCGAACCTCGTGGCCCAACAAACAAGTAGGCGTGCACTGGGTTACCCACCGCGGCGCGCAACATTTCGACCGCACGCGGCTGACCAACGATGCTCGCGAACGGGTCGTTCGTCATAGCCCTAGCCGATCACCAATTGCCTGGTCGACGCGCGCGGCCACGTCGTCGATCGTGCCGTCGGCGTCGATGACCGCCCACCGTTCGGGATCTTCTTCGGCGAGGACTCGGTACGTTCGAATGACCAGTTGAGCCAGCGAGGAACCAGCGTCCTCGATGCGATCGAGTGACTCACCGAGCCGTCCACGAGCCGCCTCCGCGTCAGCGTCGAGCAACACGGTCAGGTCGGGGGCCAGACCGCCCGTTGCGAAACGATTGAGCTCGGCAATGACCTCGATACCCAAACCCCGACCCGCTCCCTGATACGCGAGTGAAGACGCTACGTAACGGTCACAGACCACATGTGTGCCCGCAGCCAGGTTCACTTCGATGAGCTCGGTGACATGTTGAGCCCGAGAAGCAGCCATCAAAAGCGCTTCGGTTCGATCGGCGAGCTCGGACTTTGTGGGATCGAGCACGAGCTGGCGAATCTCGTCGCCGATCGGGGTGCCACCTGGCTCACGTGTATGGAGCGCGCCGATTCGATCCGCTAGCCGTTGTGACTGAGTGGATTTCCCCGATCCGTCACCGCCCTCAAAAACGATGAATTTTCCTCGAATGGGCATGTTCGACATCTCCTAGGAACCTACCAAGCGGAGAGCGAAGCCCTTCACCGATATCCTTCGCTAATGAGTTCACCGTCCGATCTCGACCCCGAACGGGACGAATCTTCGGCTTCGGGACGGATCACGGATCGAATGCCGGCGATTGGTGAGCTGGACTACATCGGCGGCGCCGTCAAGCAAGCGCTCATTCTTGCGATAGTGATCCTGCTGATATCGGTGCTTGCACCGGGACTGTTCGATCGTTTGCTCGAAGTCTTTAGCGGAGCTGAACGCCTACGCACTATCCGCCCGTGGTGGTTCGTGGCGATGATCTTGGCGGAAATCGCGAGCTTTGCCTCGTTGTGGTGGTTGATCCGGATTCTCCTGCCCAAGGTTTCCTGGTTTGTTGCCGGAACTTCTCAGCTGACCTCCAACTCGGTCAGTCGCGTCGTGCCCGGAGGCGGCGGTGCTGCGGCGGGCGGCGCAACCCTCTTTCGAATGCTCGCCGTAAGCGGAACCAACCCGACCGAAGCTGGTGGCGCCCTCGCCGCGATGTCGATTCTCTCCACGGCGGCGCTCGCGGCGATCCCGGTGACCGGCCTCACGATTGCCTTGTTCGGCGCACCTATCCCCGAGGGGTTGTCCCCCATCGCGATTGCTTCGGCCGTGTTGTGCGTGCTGTTGCTGGTGGCTGGAGCTGTTGCGCTCAGACGGACCCGGCCGCTATTGATCGCGGGTCGCGTGTTCGACCGTATTTTGCGTCTTGCGGGGCGAGTGTTCCGCAAGAAGTGGAGCGTCTCGCCTGCGATGCTGCTCAAGGAACGAGATCGCCTCGCTGAAGTTCTGGGGGCACGCTGGGGTCAGGCAATGGTGGCGAGCGCACTGAACTGGACCTTCGACTACCTCGTATTGGTCTTTGCTCTGTACGCGGTCGATGCCGAGCCTCGTTTGAGCTTGGTCATGATCGCCTACGCATCGGGTGCAGTTCTCTCGATGATCTCGCTCACACCAGGAGGGTTCGGGTTCGTCGAACTCGGGCTTGCTGGTGTCCTAACGCTGTCGGGCATCCCATCGGACTCGGCCAACGTGGCTGTCCTGGCCTACCGCGGGGTATCGCTGTGGCTACCGATCGCCAGCGGCGTTCTGGCCTGGCTCGCGTTCAGAAAAAGGCATCCGCGACGAACCGCAGAAGCTGGGTTAGTGGATTAGTTCAGCCAAAGAGGTTCTGAATGCCGTTGCGAATGGCATTCACCGCATCGGGTTCGAACAGCCACACAAGGACCAAGACGGCCAAACCAAAGACGGCTACAAGGAGAATCTGGGTCGTGACCGAGAGGGACCGCTTGCGTTCCTCGAGTTCGGCGAGTTCCTCTCCGCTCAGCTCTTCGTCGGCTGGGCGTAGCTTGTCCAGTTCAGCGCGCCGTGCCGACACACCGGCGCTGCGTGCTTCGACGGGGTTTGGAACACCGTCAGGATCTTCGAGCTCTTCGGCGTAGACGCCGGTGAAGTCTGGAAGTGGCAGGTCGTCGTCGGAGGCATAGGCCTCCTCATCGTCGTCGACTGGATCGGGTACGACGTGGAGTTCCGCTGGCTGAATCTGCGGGGGCTCAAACGAGGCGATTTCCATTGGTGCTTCGGGCTCTTCGAGGCCAGCGAAGGTATCCATTTCTTCGAGCGTTCGTTCAACTTCGGTTGCCATGTCGACCGGGTCGGTGGCGACCTGCGTTGCGCCCAGGTACACCGAGGGTGTTTCCGTTGCTTCGAGCGCTCCCAGATCCCACTGTGGATCTGTCGAGAGGTCGTAGTTCGTCGATGGCGCCGCGGCGATGTCTTCGCTCGCGGCTTGTCCATCGGGAACCTGGAACGGTGATGGGGCGACTGCCGGAGTCTCATCGCTGTGAAAGCTCACCCAACCGTCATCTTCCTCGTCTGACTCTTGGGCTGGGTCTGATTGTTGGGCTGGCGTTGCGGTTTCAGCGACGGCCATGTCGGAGCCGAAGATCCGAGTAGGTGCCGTCGGGACCTCAACTGGTCGCGAGGTCGCTTCAAACGGCGAAATCGATTCGCTGGCTGGCTGCTCGGTTTCAGGGGCTTCTTGCACCGTTGGAACGGCGGGAGCCTCAAGTTCGGTCTGCTCGAACACCGGCGCCTCGACAACCGGGGCCTCGGGCGTTGCTTCGGGAACAGCTACCGCTTCAGGTACGGGCATTGCGTCGGGTACCGCTGCCTCAAGTACAGGCACTTCTTCGGTTGTCGGCGCCGCCTCCACCATAGGTGCGGGTTCGAACGCGGTGACTTCGCGTATCGGTAGCGGCTCGCTGTCGGACTCGGGAACAACTTCAGACTCCGGTGCTGCCGCGACAGGCTCGTGAATCTCGATCGGTTCTTCAACAACCTCGTCGATCTCGCGAACGGGGAGTTCGTCAGAAACGACGTTGACCGACTCGATGGGATCGGCCATCTCGATTGGTTGCAATGGCTCCGCATCGGCAAGCAACGACTCGGGCAGCGCAGGGGCAACGAGTGGCGCTTGTTCTTCCATCGGGGGAACAAGTGACAGTTCGGGCACGGCGGGAGGGGTCAGTGAAGTCTCCGCCTCAGTCGTGAGTGCTGGTTCTTCGTAGTCGGGCTCGGCGTACTCGGCCTCGATGTCGGCAGAGAAGTGCGCCTCGTCCTCGGGCTGTGTCTCCTCGAAGTCGACAGGCTCTACATACTCAGCAACCTCAACCTCAGGAAC
>CAZMYN010000043.1:8546-17900 GCA_964570495.1 uncultured Acidimicrobiales bacterium
GAACAACAGGCTCAAGCTCAGGCTCTACATACTCAGCAACCTCAACCTCAGGAACAACAGGCTCAAGCTCAGGCTCTACATACTCAGCAACCTCAACCTCAGGAACAACAGGCTCAAGCTCAGGCTCTACATACTCAGCAACCTCAACCTCAGGAACGAGATCGGGGACGCTTTGTAGCGGCCGCAACGGCGCTTCTTTCATCTCCGCAACGGATGCGCCAAGTGAATTTAGGCGGTCAAGAATTGAGTCGAGCTTCTCGCTCGTCGACTCGAATTCCTCCGGTTGCATTGCAAACTGTTCGGACATCGTTTGGGCTCCATAACGCGCATGTACTAACTACGCCGTATGAGACCAATCGGCATTCCACCCCAAAATTGGAGTATTTATTCAGCCTTCTTTTTGGCTGCTGTTTTCTTGGCGGCAGCCTTCTTTTTCTTGGCTGGGGCCTTCTTCTTGGCGGCAGCCTTCTTTTTCTTCTTGGCTGGGGCCTTCTTCTTCTTTTTCTTCTTTGCCGGTCCGGCGGCACGACGGATTGCAAGAAGCTCCGCAGCACGCTCGTCGGTCAATTCTTCAACAGTGTCGCCCTTGCGAAGCGAAGCATTGGTTTCACCGTCGGTGACATAGGGGCCGAATCGTCCGTCCTTGACGACCATTGCCTTGCCGGTGTCGGGATCTTCGCCCATCTCACGAAGAGGTGGCTTGACGACCTGTCCACGCCGAGTCTTTGGCTGGGCCAAAATCTTCAGACAGTCGTCCAGAGTGATATCGAAGAGTTGCTGCTCGGATTCGAGCGAACGAGAGTCCTTCTCTTTCTTGAGGTACGGACCGTAGCGTCCGTTCTGAACGGTGATCTCGATATTGTCCGCGGGGTCAACGCCGACCACCCGAGGAAGCGACAGGATCTTTAGGGCTTCATCGAGGGTGATTGTTTCGGGAGTCATGCCAGCAAATAGCGAACCGCGCTTTGGCTTGTCCTCACCGTCGACCATTTCGCCGAGCTGCACGTAGGCGCCAAAGCGTCCGTTCAGCACGTAGACGGGCATTTTGGTTTCGGGGTCGTCGCCGAGCGAAACCGGCCCCTTTGCAGCTTCCTCGATGTAGTTGACCGCCTTGTCGACGGTGAGTTCATCTGGCGGGATGTCGTCGGGAATCGAGGCGGTGTTGCCGGGATTGTCGGGGCCACCCTCGCCGCGCTGCACGTAGGGACCGAACTTGCCGACGCGAGCAACGACCATCTCGCCGTCTTCGGAGACGCCGAGAGGAATCGAGTTGACCGCGCGGGCGTCGATTTCGCCGAGGCGCTCGTCGACCTTGTGCTTGAGACCTTCGGTGTCGTCATCGCCGAAGTAGAAGTGCTTCAGCCACGGGATTGCCTCGCCGGTACCGCCAGCGATGTTGTCGAGGTCGCTTTCCATGCGGCGGGTGTAGGTGTAGTCGACCAGGTCAGGGAAATGCTGTTCGAGCAAGCCAACGACCGAGAACGCAGTGAACGACGGAATGAGGGCCGAGCCCTTCTTCCACACGTACTCGCGGTCCTGGATGGTGCCCATGATTGAGGCGTAGGTCGATGGGCGACCAATTTCGAGTTCGGCCAACTTCTTGACGAGGGAGGCTTCGGTGTAGCGAGCGGGCGGTTGAGTTTCGTGGCCGTCGGCGGTTATCTCGTTCGACTTCACGCCATCGCCAACAGCGAGGGTTGGCAACTGCTTGGAGTCGGCCTCGTCGTCGCCGTCGGTTTCTTCGACGTAGGCCCGACGGAAGCCCTGATGCGAAATGATCGTGCCGCTGGCGGCGAACTGGGCGTCTCGGCCATCGGAGGCCTTGGCCCCGACCCGAACAGAAACAGTCTCTCCGGTGGCATCGGTCATCTGCGATGCGACGGTGCGCTTCCAAATCAACTCATAGACCCGAGCCTCGGACTTGGCGACCTGCTTGGCAACCGATGCAGGCGACTCGAACTTCTCGCCAGCCGGACGGATGGCCTCGTGAGCTTCTTGAGCGTTTTTCGACTTGGTCGCGTACTCGCGGGGTTCCGCGGGGAGGTACTCGCTGCCGAAGTCGTTGGTTACAACCTCGCGCGCCGCCGCAACCGCAGTGGTCGACAGCGTGGTCGAGTCGGTACGCATGTACGTGATGAGGCCCTTTTCGTAGAGCGACTGTGCTCCACGCATTGCCATGGCCGAACTCATTCCGAGCTTGCGGCCTGCTTCCTGCTGGAAGGTTGAGGTCATGAATGGGGCCGACGGGCGACGGCGGTAGGGCTTGGGTTCGACCGAGCGCACGTCGAAGTCGGCGCCACTGAGTCCCGACACCAACGCGTTGGCGTCGGCCTCGTCGAGCACGACCGCTTCGGTCTTTTGGAGCTTGCCGGTGTCGTCGAAGTCTTTGCCGCTGGCGACGCGCTTGCCGTCGATTTCGAGCAGCTTGGCATTGAACACCGAGGGCTGGCCCTCAGCGACCTCGCCAGTCTTTTCGAACTTGGCTTCAAGATCCCAGTAGGAGGCACGAACGAACACCATGCGCTCACGCTCACGCTCGACGACGATTCGGGTGGCAACACTTTGGACACGCCCAGCACTGAGCCTCGGCATGACCTTCTTCCACAGCACGGGAGAAACCTCGTAGCCATAGAGACGGTCGAGCATGCGGCGGGCTTCCTGCGCATCGACCAGGTGACGGTCGAGTTCGCGCGGGTTGTCGAGCGCACTGAGGATGGCCTTCTTGGTGATCTCGTGGAACACCATCCGCTTGACCGGAACCTGCGGGTTGAGCACCTCGAGAAGATGCCATGCGATCGCTTCGCCCTCACGATCCTCATCTGTTGCGAGATAGAGCTCGTCGCTTTCCTTGAGGAGGGTCTTCAGCTTTTTGATCTGATCCTTCTTGTCGGCCGACACGACGTAGAGGGGCTTGAAGTCGTTGTCGACATCAATGCCCATCCGGCTCCACTTTTCGCCTTTGTAGGCAGCGGGGACGTCGGCGGCATTTCGGGGCAGATCGCGAATGTGGCCAATGGACGATTCCACTACGAAATCGTCTCCAAGGTACTCCGCAATCTTCTTGGCCTTTGCCGGGCTCTCAACGATTACGAGGGCGGACATAACTCAGGAAACCTCTAGGAGTTCGGGGGACGGTGCCTGTTCGGGAACGTCCGGAATGGTGGGGCGTGTAGATCGTGCGAGCAAGATCACACCGACGATCGATGCAATCAGTGACGCGATCAAGATTCCCATTCGAGCTTGAGTATCGAATACTTGAAGCTCTTCACCGTCGAACGCAAGTCCGGTGATGAATAGCGCCACGGTAAAGCCGATTCCGGCGAGCATCGCGACCGCCACGACCTGTGGCCACGTGCAGTTGCGCGGCAGGTTAGATATGCCGGACTTGACGGCAATGAACGTGAACAGCGTGACGCCGGCGGTCTTGCCGACGACCAAGCCAAGGATGATTCCGAGAGTCACCGTCGAGGTGGACGCGTCGGCAATCGCATCTCCCGACAGAGAAATTCCAGCGTTCGCTAGTGCGAACAAGGGCAAGATCACGAAGCTGGTGAAGGGGTGGATGAGCGTTTCGAGGCGTTCGGCAACCGACACCGACTCGCGAACGTAGAGGTTGGCTCGACGAGCAGTCGCCGCGTTCAGGTCTTCGGGGTCGACGACCGTGCCGACGATGTCGCCGGGGTCGACCTCACGCTGTAGCGGTGTTGCGGGCGTGAGAAGACCAAGCGCCACACCAGCAATGGTTGCGTGGACTCCCGATTCGAGAACCGCGTACCAGACAACGACTCCAATTACGGCATAGACCGGCGTGTACCAGATCTTGGCCTTCTGCATTCCAAAGATGATCGCGAGGAGCACGATTGCGGTGATGAACCACATCAGGTTGATCTCATCGGTGTAGAAGATTGCGATAACCGCAATAGCGCCAACGTCGTCCACGATGGCGAGCGCGAGCAGGAAGAGCTTGAGTTGAGTCGGCACTCGATTGCCCAACAACGACATGACGCCGAGCGCAAACGCAATGTCGGTTGCCATTGGAATGCCCCAACCCTGGGCTTCGGGTCCTGATGAGTTGAGCGCGAAGTAAAGCAATGCAGGTACGACCATGCCGCCGATCGCCGCGATCGATGGCAGCGCTGCTGCTCGCGGGTCGCGCAATTCGCCAGCGACGAGTTCACGCTTGATCTCGAGGCCAACAACAAAGAAGAAGATGGCCATCAGACCGTCATTGATCAAGTGCTCGACCGACTCGTCAAGGATGTGAAGACTGCCGAAGTTGATTTCCAGATGGATGTCGAGGATGTCGTGATAAACGTCGGACCAGGGCGAGTTCGCCCAGACCAGAGCGGCGATCGTGGCAATCACCAGCACGATGCCCGATGCGGCCTCGATCTCCATGAAATTGCGGACCGGGCGCGCAACGCTACGAGCGAGCCGCCGATCGCTGCCGATCCAGGTGAGTTGGGATGGGGGGAGTTGGTTTCCTGCCATATTTTCTTCGGTAGATGGAGTGCGCAGATGGCGCACTCAAGCGAACAGTCTGGCCTCCAGCGACCAATTTCCGTTGTTCTTTAGCTCGATTTAAATGGAATCTTGCACTTCACGTCCAGTACTCGCCTGTCACCGGACGTAGCGACCAGCCCGCTTAGTTGGGCTTGACCGAAGTATCTATAAACAACCTGACCAGTGTGCCATCGTCGCTTGTTTCAATGTCGGTCTTATCGACCAGACGTTTCATCAACGGGATGCCAAGACCGTTCTCGAAGAACATCCGTTGGGGATCTTCAGCATCGGGAACGACGGGCACACTGTCGGGGTCGAACCCCTCGCCCCGATCACGAACGGTTACCTCTACATAGTGACCAGAGGTCACGCAGCGGACCTCTATATGGCTGTCTGTCCCAGCGGTCTGATGCGCTTCGACGGCGTTGGTGACCGCTTCGGACACCGCCACCCGAAGGTCATCGACGCGATCGTCCCGAGACTCCGGGTCGATCGCCGCGGCTGCAGCAAGCACAACACGAACAAGCGCAACATAATCCGCTGTGGCGGGGACCCGCAGCAAGACCTCGTCGCGCTCCTCGGTCATCGCGATGGCTCCAGAAGCCCCGCGCGCTGCAGGCGAGCCACAAGATCAGGCGAGCCTCCAACAAACATGACTTCTATATCGGCGCTTGCGCCCTGACTTCGAGCGGTTGCCAGCATTCCGACACCTGCTGCGTCGATGCTGTCGACTTCTGCGAGGTCGATCACGATCCTTCGCGGAGCTTCCTCGACGGCCCGATCGAGCGCTGAGCTCACATCGGGGAGTGCCGACAAATCGAGTGCACCCCACAGCGACAAGATGACCGTTGTCGGGTCAGCTGCATCGGGAGAGCGATCGATCTTCACCCTCCCAATGTATGCGGCGTTTGCGGCCGCTGTTGCGCGCGTTATGCGTCGACGCAGGCGGCTTGAACAGCGCCGACGAACTCGACCAACAAGCTCCACCCGGCGTTGCTCTGTTCGGCGAGGCTTCCGGAGTTGCCGGGGAAGAATGCACGACAGCCAGGGGCGGGATTCTCGTTCGCCATTTCTCCACCTTCGGGGATCAAACCAGCAACCGCGACATCACCTGCCGACGGCGGACTGGCCCAGATCTCCAATGAAGGAAGGGTCTCGATCGCCTGAATGTGGACCACCGGCTTGGGACGGTCGATGTTCGTCACGTTGATCAGCCGGGCGTCAGTGCCTGGCGACTGATAGCTGAGCTGGGGCAAACGTTCGAGCTTCGGTGGGGTGTCGAGTATTCCGCTGGACTGAATGAAGCTGCCCTTCAGGCCAATGATGTGGGCGTCGGTCGAAAAGAGGCGCCAATCGAAGCCGTCGCCCTGCACGTCGCCGAGCAGAAGGACGATGTCGTCAGAGGTAGTGAGGTTCGAATCGAACACCCCATCCTCGAACCACGTGACGGTGAAGCCAGCCTCGAGGAGTTCTCGCTCGACCCGAGCCGTTTCGCTGGTATTTCCCGGTGCGCTCTCCGCCGAAACTACGACGATGACGCCATCGGCGGGAGTGCCCGCAAGGACCGTCGTCTTGCGGCTGTCGATGGATTCGTTTCCTGCACCGTCGACCGCGCGGACCGAGTAGGTCACGATCGTGCCGGGGGCAACATCATCGAAATAGGACGTCTCGGCACCGGCGTCGATCTCGCTCGTTTCGCCGTTGAGCACTCGGGTGATGAGGTAGTTGTCGATCCCACTGAAGTCGGCAACCTCGCCCCACGTGAGTTCGACTCCATCGGGGGTTTCGACCAATATCGGGCGAGACGGCTTGTCGGGTGGGTTCGTGTCAACACCGACCAGGACGGTGATTGGCTCGCCGCCTTCGCTCTCGCCGCCCGCACCGATCGCTCGGAGTTGGTAGGTGTAGACCTCTTCGTCGACGACATCGAGGTCGAGATACGACGGCACGGCAACGGGGATAACTTCCGTTGTCCCGCTCGGGCTCACACGGGTGAGTTCGTAGCCAGTGACTGTTTCGTCTCGGGAGGCATCCCACTCAAGCTCGACGGCACCTTCGCCTGAGCGGATGACGAAAAGGCCGGTCGGGGCGTTTGGCGCCGGATCGATCTCCGGAAGCGGCTCGACAGTTACCGGCGGCTCTTCGGCTATTAGCTCGGTCGTGGTCGTCGTAGGCGTGGTCGTGGTCGAAGCCGTAGTGGCGTCGCTGCCATCAGACCCGGTGCATGCAGCTGCGACGAGTGCGAGGCATAGCAACAGTGAGTGGATTTTCGTTTTGGACATGTCACTCGTAATTGTGGCCGCTCGTGAACCGGAATTGGTGGCTACCCCTAAATGTGGGAAGTAGTCACCGACCGGCGTCATCGGGCGCGCCGTTGATGATCGTTCGTCCTATCGACAGAACGAACGATCATCAATAGGGGCCATTTGACCCGAGGCCGTCAGCTACTGCACCTTCGGTGTGCTTCGTGGCGGTCTGGCCCGCGACACGTTCAATGGTGGCGCTGACAACAACGACGGCTGCACGCTCACCGATCCCAATGGCGTCGTGGAGACCCGCATCAATTGTGAGGGCGGTGTCTTCGGCCGCTAGGCGCTGATCGAACCGCTCAACGTTCGGGCTGAAAACGACGGGCGATCCGGCGATGGTCGGCCAGGCGCTCTTCGAGCGCGTCAGAGAGCAGTTCGCCCGACTCGACCACGAACTCTCCGTTGACGATCGTGTGCCACGCCGACGTTGGCCCGCACCGCAACCAGCCCTCGATTGGATCGTCGAGCACACCGGCGAACGTCGGCCCGTCGAGCCTCCACACGGCCACGTCCGCGACCGCGCCGACCGCTAGCTCACCCAGTTCGCCCTCGCGCCCAAGACACCCGGCCCCGCCGCGGGTCGCGACTTCCAAGCTGATTCGTGCCGTCATTGCGGCTGCTCCCGAAACCAACTTGCCTTGAAGCATCGCGAGTCTGGCCTCTTGCCACAGCGATGCGCTGTCGGCCGACGACGAGCCATCGCAGCCCAAACCGACCGAGCATCCGGCGTCGCGCATCTTGATGACCGGCGCGATGCCCGACGACAGGATCATGTTTGAACTTGGACAGTGGGCAACGCCGACCCCAGCTGCTCCGAGCCGAGCAATCTCTGCATCATTGGGTCGCACGACATGGGCTCCCCAGGTTCGATTCGTCAGCCAACCAACGTCTTCATAGAGCTCGACCGGCCGCATCCCGAAGGTCGCGATCGCGTATTCGTCGTCTTCGCTGTTCTCGGCCAGATGGGTGTGGAGCCGAACGTCGAGCTTCTCGGCGAGTTCGGCTGTCTGGCGCATCAGGTCGGGGGTGACCGTAAAGGGGGAGCACGGCGCAAGGGCGATCTGCAACATCGATCCGTGGCTCGGGTCGTGGTGACGAGCAACTTGGCGTTCGGATTCGGAGAGGATGTCGTCCTCGTCTCGCACTGCGTCGTCTGGTGGCAGACCTCCGTCTTTGACCGACTGGCTCATCGAGCCATACGTGGGATGAAAGCGCATGCCGAGATCTTGCGCGGCTCGAATTTCGGCTCCGAGCAGATCGCCAGCGCGCGCCGGGTGCAGGTAATGGTGATCGCTCGATGAGGTACAACCCGACAGAGCTAGCTCGGCAAGGCCGACCCATGCAGCGGTGTACTCGGCTTCCTCATCAATGTTTGCGGTCCACAACGGATAGAGCGTCTGAAGCCACCCGAAGAGCGGTGCGGCCGTCATTGGTGTGTAGGCCCTAGTGAGGTTCTGGAAGAGATGGTGGTGCGTGTTGATCAGGCCGGGAGTGATCAGGCAACCATCAGCGGATACGACGCGGCTTGCTTCGGGTTGAGGGTCCGTGGATGCACCGACACCAGAGATCAGGCCATTGGTTATTGCGACCCAGCCGCCAGAAAGTTCGCGGCGAGCCGCGTCGACAGTCGCGACGAGGCGCGCATTGGTGAGGAGAAGATCAGCGGACACTTCGCCATCTTGGCATTCGTCTTTCAATTTTTCGGGAACCAGATGGCGATGCGCGTCGTACCACCAGTGAACAACCCACAATTCAGCCGAGCAGAGCGTCTCATGACGCGGCCTCTTTGCGCTCCTCGCCGGGCTATTCGCAGGCCTCCGCCTACGCAAGTAACCAGCCCCTCACCTCCAAAATTCCTGCACTTGACCACAAATAGTGTGGGCATCTGCAGGAATTTTGGAGGGCTGTCCTGGCTAGCTCTCGATGGCGTTGAGGTAGTTGTAGATCGTGATGCGGCTGACGCCCATGATCTCGGCAATGTCGTCGACCCTCTCAACAAGAACGCACCTCGTTCGTGAAGCGTTCGAACCGCTGCCTGCTTTTGTGCACGATCCCACTCGCCGGCCGTTGTACCAATGTCGCGCTCGGTTGCACGAACCATGTCGACCAACGCGTTCTGCAGTGAGCCAATGCCGTCGAGGTCGGCATCGTTTGCGCCGACCTGAATCCGGATAGACGTGGCGCCTTCTCGCATGGACGATCGGATCAACTCGGCAACTGCATCGGCCATATCGTCGATCGCGGCGGTTGCTGAAGTTGCAAACGGGCCCAAGTCGACGTCGATATCCGCTTTCTCAAACGCATCGATTCCCGCGAGCACATGAGGCCCGGGCTCGCCCTCGACAAACGGTTCGACAAGAAACTCGATGGAGAGACTTTCTTTGGGCGATTTCGGCATCGCCACAAGGTAGCAAAGATGTTTTTACGTTTTGTAAAGCTGCGCTACGGTAATTGAGTGACAAGCTCTTCGGACCACCTGCGAATCGACATCGATCGTCTGCTTGGACGCCTGGCCGACCTGGCTGCCATCGGAGCCATCGAG
>CAZMYN010000044.1:0-16512 GCA_964570495.1 uncultured Acidimicrobiales bacterium
GCACCCCCAACGGGATTCGAACCCGTGTTACCTGCGTGAAAGGCAGGCGTCCTAGGCCGCTGGACGATGGGGGCCTGGCGACCAAGGTCGACCGACAAGCCATGGTATCGCCACGGAAAGTCCATTCCATCTAGACCTTTCCATTGCACTCGGTGTTGTGACACGCTTTCGGGCATGCAGATCGATGTGACGAGCGAACCGTTCGTGTCCCCGTGGCGCGAAGATTCGTTCTGGACCGGCACTCGGGCCGGGCTTGATTCCTCGACGGGATTGAATCCCACTGCATACACGAACCCGAATTTCTTCGCCGACGAACAGCACAATGTCTTTGAGAGGGCATGGGTGTGCATCGGCCTTGCGACCGACACCGAGGTCGGGCGCGTCCTGGTGCGGCGGGTTGGTTCACGATCCATTCTGATCACCCACGACGCGGGCGGCGAGGTTCGTGGCTTTCTCAACAGCTGTCGCCATCGCGGCACCGAACTCTACGAATGCGACAGCGACGTGGCCTCGGCGTTGCGTTGCCCGTACCACCGCTGGGGCTACAACCTCGACGGCAGTCTCGCCTCGACTCCGCGCTTCGAAGACGTGCCTCGCTACGAGTTCGACAAAGCCGACTTCGGGCTGGTCCCGGTGCGTGTCGAGACCTGGGGGGTCCTGCTCTTTGCGTGTCTGAGCAACGAGACGATGCCGCTTACCGAATGGTTGGGCGACCTTCCCGAACGCATGGACGGGTACGCGCTCGAACAATGGCAACCTCGTCACTCCCAGGAGCTCAACATCAACGCCAACTGGAAGCTGATCTCGGAGAACTTTCAGGAGTACTACCACCTGACATGGGTCCACCCAGAGCTCTCAAAGGTGAGCCGTGTCGAGGACCACTACCGCTATCAGGGCCTCGGAATGTATTGCGGCCAGACCACGACGCCGGTCAGCGGCGATGAGCGCGACGACTGGCTGTCGCTGCCGCCCGCCGACGGGCTCGACGACTCCGACGCCGTAAGCGGACGCTTCGTGGCGATCTTCCCGAACGTCTTGTTGTCCGTGCTCCCGAACCACGTGTTCGTGATGCAGCTCAATCCAGTCGAACCCGGCCTGACCCAAGAGGTCTGCACGTGGCTGTTGCCTCCGAACAGTGCAGGCGCCAGCGACGACGCTTTCGACCCGACACGAACCTTCTGGCTCGATGTCAATGCCGAAGACATCGACATTGTCGAACGGGGGCAGCGAGGACTCACTCGCGGAGCTGTACCCGCAGGCCCCTTGGCCCCTCGCTTCGAAGAACCGTTGCATCGGTTCCATGGAATGCTCGCCGACATGATGACGGACTCGGTGCTCCGCGTCCCCGAAGGCGATGACGGATCGAAGGACTCCCAGCTCGGCGCCAGCCTCAATCCAACTCCCCCAGCCATCGACTCCTAGAGATTTGTCCCCCGTTTGGAACCGTATAGGTTCCAAACGGGGGACAGAAAAACCCTCCGGCCGTGGAGAAGCCGACCGGAGGGTCTTGGGATTTGTGAGTAGATTCCCGCCTACTGGTGTCCCAGCGAGCTAACCGGCGCGGCTCACGCTGAGGGAGTAGTCGCCCGCACCGGAGTCATTGAAGGATCCAATCCGGAGCTCGTAGGTTCCGGTCTCGGTGACCTGCGTGATGAGTTGGCTATCGAGACTCGAGGCCAAGTCTGCCGTGGTTGCATCATCGTTGAAATCGACGCGTCGACCGTCGAGAAGCAGCTCGAGAGTCGTGTCGAACGAGCCTTCGACCGTTGCCGTGATCGTGTCACCCGCTTCGAGATCGATCGACGCTAAGTCGAACGTGGACTCCGAGATCGACTCGTCGAGGTTTGCCGTGGCGCCTGGGTCAACCGAGAGCGTGATCGTTGTTTCGACGCTCACCTCCGGCGCTGCCGGAACCGGCGCATCCGGAACGAAGACTTCAGTATCGTCATTGCCAGCCAGCTCATCGAGACCGAGCCCGCCCAAGACCCCAGCATCCTCCATGGCGTCGACCGGATCGAACAAATCGGCATTGTCGAGCAGTTCGCCGAACTGATCGTCTTCAACGACGCCAAACAGCTGCAAGTACGCATCGAACGTGGTGCCGATTGGCGATACATACCACTCACCATCGGTGCGACGAGCGCTCATATCGAAGCCGGGGAACTCGGTTGGCCATTGCTCGAAGACCTCTTCGTAGAGGGCCAGGGCGTCGGCTTCGTCGGCGTCGAGTTCGTCTTCGATGCACAGGCTGTCGGTCTCGCCAGAAACACTGATCGTGAAGCGGGAGCAGACACCCTCGGGGTCGAAGGTCACGTCGCCAGAACCTGATTCACCGTTGAAGTCGCCCGAGCCCGTGATGACCGCAGCGTCGGGATCGATGGTGATTTCGCCGCTGAACGGTTCGCCGTCGATGACACCGTTGACCGTGATGGTGGTCGGTGTTACTTCGAACGTGCCACGACCGAGGTCACGAGCATCGATTTCACCGCTGATCTGTTCACGACCGTAGGTGATCTCGACGTCAGCGTCGGGGGTCTGCACATCGACCGTGAAGCCGCGAACCGAAACGGTGGCGTCGTCGCCGTTCGTCGATGCGTCAAGATCCAAATCCCGGATGTCCCAGGAAATGCCCTCATCGGCGGCGAGACGCTCGAGCTCGTCGAGGCCTTCTTGGCCTTCGTCGAGAAAGAGGGGCGAGTAGCGATAGAGGGCTGCCATCTCGTCAGGATCCATGCGCCCAATGATGCCGGCGAGGTCGTATTCGGTGATCTCGGCCATCAGTGCTTCGACAGCAGCTTCTGGGGAGTCAGAGCCGAGGGTCGGTGGAGCTTCGCTCGCGAGCGGCAAGCGCTCACCAGCTGAAAGACGAGCGTTTTCTGCGAGCGTGAACCAACCAGAGAAATACCAACGTCCGTCGCGTTCGACGAGGACGATTGGTTCCCCGGTCTCCTGGAGTTGATCGACTTGTCGGTCTCCGTCGTTCTCGGCCAGGTCGTCACCGAACTCGTCACGGATGCGATCGCTGAACGGAAACTCGACGGAGTTGAATTCGCGCGCCACTTCGCCGCCCGTGAAGAACACGTGCACGATGTCTTCGCTGCCCTCAACGGGCTCAATGCGATGGGTGACCTCGGTGAACTCGAAGTCGACGCCGCCAACATCACCCGCGTCGAGGTCGCCGGAGAAGACTCCGATTCGCTCGAGCTCAGGGAGTACCTGAGTAATGGTCGGCTCGACGATCGTGCGACGCTCGCTTGGTTCGATGAGCTCGCCCAAGGCAATAAAGTCCTCGTTGTTGAGGGCCTCGATCATTCCCTCCATCGCGGCATCGGGAGTGTCAGCACCGCCGGATGCTCCAAAAGCGTTTACGGCCAAGAATCCGCCGCCGCCCAAGAGGACCAACGCGCCAATGACCGCAAGGATCCACGGTGCCTTGCTCGATTTCGAGGGGACTGCGGGGGCCTCTGGTGGTTGGCTGAGGCCGTACTCGCTGGAGAGAACTGGTTGGCCCGCTGGCGCGCCAGGGGCTGGTGCTGCAATGCCTGCTGGTCCCGAGACCACGGTGGCCTGGCCAGCAGTCGGTGAAATGACCGGTGGTGTTGCCCCGATGTTGTGCCCGAGCGGAGTTGCTGGGGCCTGTGGAGTAACCGGCGGCGGTGTTGCTGGAGCCTGCGGCGTAACCGGAGCCTGCGGTGTTGCTGGAGCCTGCGGCGCAACCGTTTCGGCCGGAAAGGTCGGAGGCTCGGCCGGGGCCTGCGGTGTTGCGGGCGCGGCCCCATCGGTCGGCACGACCGGAGGCGGCTCTCCTGGAGGCAGATGCTGCTTGTCCGGGTTGTTTACGCCCCACCGTGGTGGAACTTGCTGTTCGTTACCGTCTTGTTCGTTCATCCCGCCGTCTCCTTCATCTCCCTGGCGATGAACCAATAGTGTCGGATCGTTGCGATCCTGCCTATAGGGAGATCTCCCCGAGAGTGACAAAAACTATTTGTACATCACGGAAGAGCGTCAACGTCGAGTTCGGTGATCATCCCCGACGACATGACGTGTTCGACGAGGCGGCTCCGGCGATCGATTGCCTCGAAGCCCTTTTCCCCACGAAGACCCCGTACGCCCTCGGCGGAAAGCCGGGCACACAAGTAGTCGAGTTTTCGGTCGAGTTTCTTGGACGACCAGCCAAGGCGATGTGCAACGGCAGCGTTGGCAGGCAAGTCCGCGGTCGACGCGGTCGAGTCGCGAATGCAGGCCTCGGAAAGCGCGGCTAACAGCTGACGTTGCTCTTCGTTGAGCGGCACAATCCCGAATTGGCTTGTCACGACGGAGACGCCACCGTCCTCATCGACAACCGGAGGCATCAGCGGATCCTTGCCCGGCAACGTCCAGCCGAGCTCGTAAGTAGAAGGCCCCGCATCGAAACGGACCACCCCGGTCGGTTCGTTGATCGCCGCCACCGCATCGGGGGGCAGACGGGTCAAACGGCCAGTGTTTCCTACAAGCGTGAGGTTCCCGTGCCGACTCTTGTTGGCGAGCCACCACACGTTGTCTTGGTCGAAGAAGGTCCCGACGATGCGATGCATGTATTGATTTGCCTCATCGAGTTCGATGTCGCCGCTTCGTCCGAAGGTCACCACATCGCCCGGTGAGGCGACTGTCAGCTCGTCGATGAAGAACAGGTGCAAATCGCTCACGCGGCCACCTCCGAGGAGAGCAGTGCTGAGTCGTTCGAGTTTTCGTTGCGGGCGGTCACAAGCACCATCATGGCAAATACTCCCGCCAAGGCTGCGAAACCGCCTCCGAAGATGGCTCCCCAGGCAAGGCCGATCGCATCGACGAACAGTCCAGCAATGGCCACCACCACTAAGCCAATGCTGATTGGCATCACGAGTCCGGCAGCAAGTCTGAAGCGGCCCGAAGCAGCCACCAGCATCGCAATCGACACCAGAGCTGGTGCGATCAACCAACCAACGAGGACAAGGACCTTTACCCCGCCTTCGATGACATCGAGCGCACCCGCGCTACTGATCAGATCGATGCTTGAGCGCGCACGCCCAACGATTACGAACCAGGGAAAAACGAGGGATACAACCGCCAGGAACGCAGCGGTAAGCGCTGCTGCTATGTAGAGGCCGGTGTTCCCGCGCTGCACGTGGTTTAGCTCAGCGCGTTGATGGCAGCGTCGTAGTCCGGCTCGTCGGCGATCTCTCCGACCAACTCTTGGTGAACGACATTTCCCGACTCGTCAAGAACGACAACCGCACGAGCGCACAAGCCTTCGAGAGGGCCGTCGACCATGCCGACACCAAAGTCCGCCAAGAACTCGGCGTTCTTGAATGTCGAGCCCGTCTTGACGTTCTCGATGCCCTCCGCGCCACAAAAGCGTCCCTGCGCGAACGGAAGATCGGCCGACACGCAAAGCACGGTCGTGTTGTCCATCTCGGCGGCACGCTCGTTGAACGTGCGAACGCTGGTTGCACACGTCGGGGTGTCAACCGAAGGAAAGATGTTGAGAACCACACGCTGACCAGAAAGGCTCTCGGAGCTAATCGGGGCGAGATCTGTGCCCGTCACGGTGAAGCTCGGTGCCGCTGAGCCGACCTCGGGCAGATCGCCCGCTGTTTGTACTGGATTTCCTTTAAGCGCTGTCTCGGCCATTCCATCTCCTGGTTTTTCCTGTTTTGCTAAGGACTGTGTTGTCGACACGCTACAGGGCGATCTTTTCGGGCGCGTAACCCGAGATTGTCAAGGTTTAGGCCTCTCGGGCTTAGCTCAGTCGACTAGGCATGGACCAGCAGGAGGAGCAGATATGGCGCCAGAACGATGAGGGAGACACCCAGCCCGCACGGGCGAGTCTCTCGCGCGGCGCGGTTGCTCACGAACGCGCGGCGCTCCGTCGATCAGCTCGTGTCGCTCGAGGACCTCACCCCCACAACCATCGAAGAGGCGTACGCCATTGCCGACGCCCATGCAGAACAACTTGAGTGGACGACCGTTGGCTGGAAGGTCGGTTGCACGTCGGACAAAGCCAGGAAGATTCTCAATAGTCCCGGACCGTTCGCGGGCCGCATCTTTGATGGCACGGTGTATCCGCCCTATCTCTCGAAGCCTCTTCATAGCAACGCAATGCACGAACCCGGCCTCGAGTGCGAGTTTGCGTTCTTCCTCGGAGATGACCTCCCACCCACGACGAACACCTACTCGGTCGCGGACGTTAAGGCAGCAACGACGGCGGTTGCGCCGGCGATCGAATTGGTTTCGCCACGCTTTATCGACTTCACCGGAGTCGGGTACCTCAGCCTCATTGCCGACAGCGGCGCGAATGGCGGCGTCGTCCTCGGTGAGCTGGTCAAGACCAAGTCATGCCCCGAACTCTCCTCGGTCACCGTCGAGCTGGAGCTGGACGGCGCGGTCGTCGCGAACGGTGACGGCTCGGCCATTCTTGGAGATCCGTGGGCTTCGCTGCAGTGGCTCGCAAACCACTTGAGCGACCGCGAGATTGGCCTACACGCTGGCGAGTTTGTCTTGTCGGGCACCTGCACCGGGATCACCTCACTGCCAACAGAATCGGCGGCGGTCGCTCGCCACGAAGGCCTCGGGTCTTGCGAAATTAGGCGGGGCCAGGGGCGAAGGTAGCTTCCTTCGTGCCGGTGGACGGGGTTGGCTTCAAGACAGTCACTCCGAGAAGGACGAGGACAACAAGTGCCGGTCCGGCCTTGGCGAGCTCACCACCGGACCAGGCCTTGAGGGCGGTCGAGGTGGCGATCGCCACAGCAAAGATCGACGCCAAGCCACCGTTCCATGCCCGGCGAGGAGCGAGCAGCGCGTTGCGCTCGACCTTCGAGACGATCAGCACGATCGGGGCCAAGAAAAAGATCGATGCGGCGATCGTCGGCAGCTTGAACAACCACCAAGAAAGCGAGCCGACCTCATGGACCGGAAGTCCAACAGTGAAATGCATGACGCCGGTAGCGATGATCGCTGCGGTCATGTGCCAGAGGTAGACGCTCATCGCAACGGTGTTGGCGCCAACGACCGCTGTCCATGCCTTGGGGCGTTCGGCCAACCAGGCAGAAACTGCAGGAGCGGCGGCGATGGCGGTGAAGCTGAACGCGAAGCCGAAGGTCATGAGGCTGAGGGTCGGAGGCGCGGTGGGTGAATTGGCGACGCCGGGGATGTTGACCATCGAGATAATCCATGGGCCACCCGAGGTGACGAGAGCGACGGTCGCGGCCCAAAAACCTGCAGCGATGGCCAGCATCCTGGCACCACTGGGGAGCATCCCGTCACGCCACGCCATGCCGGCGATTTGGAAGATGAGCCAGCCAAGGACCCAGTTGATGTGTGGGAAGAACGGCACACCAACAATGCGCAGGGCCTCGAAGAACAGGAACGCTCCGCCGATCGCCATGGCGAACCTTCCAGGGTTCTTGCGAAACGCTGGCAACACGAATGGCGCAAGCGCCGTGTCGATCGTGTAGTTGGCGAGGAACCAGAGTGGAATCGCCGCGCCGTGAAGAGCCGTGGTGGCGAGTTCGAGTTGGCCCACCGCCGCGCCAGCAACCAGCACAACCAACCAGGTGGCTGCCAGCACGACGGCGGGAGGAAGCATCCGGCGGAGCCGGGCAGCAATCCAGTCCTGAGCGTTCCCACCCTTGCGATCGTGGGAGTCGAGCGACATCGCCGAAGAGAAGCCGCCTACGACGAAGAACAGCGGCATGACCTGCAACAGCCACGTTGCCCAGCTGAGCGCTGGGACGAATTCGAGTGCGTTGCCGCCGACGAGGTTTCCTTCAGCGTCGGAGACTGCAACGAGTGCGAGCCAGTGGCCAAATGCCACGGCGAGCATCGCCACGACTCGGTAGAGGTCGATTGCCCGGTTGCGATCTGCCTTGACCTGTCCGGCCATTTCGCCAAGCGATGGGCTCGTGTTTGTTGGGGAAGAAGTCATGGTTGTGCTGCTCATGACTTCATTGAGCCAGAAATCGGCCTGTCTGGGCCCTGGGGGAATCCCCCAAAACCGCCTGGGGGATCATGTTTTGTGCCTGGCTCCTACGACCCCGTTAGGAGCCAGGCACCTAAAACCGACAGTGCGCTCGTTGGTTTGTCATGCTTGGGAGATCGAACCGCCGCAGAATCTCCGCAACTTGCCGTTTGGACGGCGCCGCGGCGCGGCGCGCTCCGATGCCGAGACAGCACAGCTCGCCGACGAGGCAATGGTGCGCGGGTTGTTTCGTGCGCTCGCGATCTTTCGCATCGCGACGCTGGTGTGGGCCGTCCTCGGAGTCGCACTTTCCACCGAACACTTCGCTCGCCCCGGCCTCGCCTGGGCAATGGTCGCCCTCATGATCGCGACGACGATCCTGCTCACGCCGCAAAAGAACGGCAAGGCAATTCTCAACCCGATGAAGACCAGCACGGTGCTGTTCGAGCTCGCCATTGGCGTCACCGTGCTCGTGGCCGATGGCTTTGTGTACATGGACACCCGCACCCAATCGCTGCCCTGGTCGTGGCCGGCGGCTGGCATCATGGCCGCGGGCATTCTGTTTGGCTGGCGGGCGGGTTTGTTCTCGGCCGCGGCCATCAGCGTTGCTGCCTTCATCTCGGAGAACGTGCTCCTCGATCGTGGCACCGGCGTCGTCGGTGCGGTGTCGAAGGCTGGCCTCTGGATCTTGAGCGGAACGTTGGCCGGTTTCGTGGTGACCCGTCTGCGCCGAGCGGAAAAGGAAATCTCGATCGCTCGAGCCCGCGAGGAGTTCGCGCGTGAGCTCCACGATGGCGTACTGCAAACCCTCGCCGTGATTCAGCGGCGCTCGACCGACGACGAACTCGCCGCGCTGGCCCGCGACCAGGAACACGACCTGCGAGGGTTCCTGGCCGGATCCCCCGCTGACATCACGTCGTTCCTCGCATTCGAGCCCGCAATGCACGACATTGCCGCCACGCACGAACGCCGCTTCCCGAACTGCAAGGTCTCGGTGGTCGTCGCGGGCGACCTCCCGACGCTCGCTCCCGAACAATTCCAGGCCGTGGCTGGTGCGGTCGGCGAGTCGCTCACCAACGCGAGCAAGCACGGCGCAGCCTCGAAGGTCACGATCTACGCCGAGCCTGCCGAAGACTCTTTCGACGACCCGCCAAAGGACGTTCCGAACGCGTCGCTGTTCGTGAGTGTGAAGGACGACGGTTCGGGTTTTGACCCGGGAACCGCCACCGAATCGATCGGCATGTCACGCTCGATTAAGGGAAGAATGCGAGATGGCGGTGGACGAGCCGATGTAGAGAGTGCACCTGGGCGCGGCGCCGAGGTGCAACTGTGGATCTAGGAGATCTAGGAACACTCAGGGGCATCAGAGACCCCTTGTTGTTCCTAGATCCCAAACAAGGGAGGCGACGATGGCGCCAGTGAAAGTCGTAATTGCGGACGACCATGCGATTTGGCGGAGCGGGCTGCGAGCAGACCTGGGCGAGAACTTCACCGTGGTCGGCGAGGCTGGCGACGCTGCCGAAGCAGTCACGGTCATCGAAGCGACCGACCCCGACCTTGTGCTCTCGGACCTGCACATGCCCGAAGGCGGTGGCATTGCGTTGGTAAAAGCCTTGAAGGGGAAAGTGCCGGTCGTGATGTTGACGGTGTCCGAAGCCGAATCCGATCTGCTCGACGCGATCGCCGCCGGTGCGCTCGGCTACCTGACAAAGTCGACCAATCCGGACGAACTTCGCGAACAGCTCTGGAAAGCGTCGAAGGGCGAGCCGGTGTTTTCTGCATCTCTCGCTGCGCTCGTCTTGACCGAGTTCCGTCGACTACACAAGGCAGAAGTGCCAGGCGAAGCGCTCTCTGAACGCGAGCGTGAGGTGCTGCAATTCGTGGCTCGGGGCCACACCTACAAAGAGATCGGCGAGACGCTGTTCATCTCGCCAAAAACCGTCGAGAACCACGTGCGCAACATTTTGAAGAAACTCCAGCTAAACCGAAAGCAGGAACTCATTCGCTACGCACTGGAGCACGGCATCGAGTAGACGAGGACTCTGCCCATGAGTAACCCGATCGATCACAGCGCCAACCCATTGTCCGTAGATTTCTGGACACGCGAAGCTGCCACGATCGACGCACGCCTCGCCGAGCTGCGCGCGCAGCCCCCTGAATTCTTCACCGAACCAAATACCGAGACCCTCGGGCTCCCACCGGGACCAGGAGCGTGGGCGGTTACCCAGTACGACCACATCGTCGAGATGTCGCGGGCACCGGAGATCTACTCATCGGAAAAGGGCATCACCGTTCTCGATGCCCCGCAGGAGTTCATGGACTTCTTCAGCTCCATGATCGCCATGGATGATCCACGCCATGCCAAGATGCGTCGGCTCGTGGCACGCGGCTTCACCCCAAAGCTGCTCGCTCAGCTCGACCAATCGATCATCGACCAGGCCAAGCTCATCGTCGACTCGGTTTCCGAGCAGGGCGAATGCGACTTCGTGGTCGATGTAGCAGCGAGGCTCCCGCTCGCCATCGTGTGCGACCTCATGGGAGTTCCTCGAGACCAACTCGACTTCGTCTTCGAACAAACCAACATCATCCTCGGCGCGTCCGACCCGGAGTATGTGCCCGAAGCGTCCGACATCGTGAGTGCACTCCTCGTCGCTGGCGGCGCTCTGGCCGAGCTCATGACCGAGGTAGCCGAGGCAAAAAAGGGTGGAGACGGGAGCGACCTCACGTCGATTCTGGTCAACGCCAAAGTCGACGGCGAGCAGCTCTCCCCCGCCGACATTGCGAGCTTCTTCATCTTGCTCGTCGTCGCCGGAAACGAAACGACTCGCAATTCAATGGCGTGGGGGTTGCACTACCTGACCGAGAATCCCGACCAGCGAGACATCTGGCAGAACGATCTAGACGGCGTGACCCCCACAGCGGTCGAAGAGATTGTTCGTCTCGCAAGTCCCGTCTCGTACATGCGGCGAACCGCCACCCAAGACACAACCCTCGGCGGCGTCGACATTTCCGAGGGTGACAAGCTCGCCATGTTCTACATCGCCGCGAACCGTGACGAGGTTCTGTTCCCAGACCCGCTCCGCTTCGATGTGAAGCGCGACCCGAACCGCCACATTGGGTTCGGTGGGCCGGGCCCTCACTTTTGCCTCGGTGCCCATCTGGCCCGACGACAGATCGATGTCATGTACAACGAACTGTTCACCCGGTTGCCCGACATCGAGGCCAGCGGCCCTCCCGATCTTCTTCAGTCGGCGTTCATCCACGGCATCAAACATCTTCCCGCGACTTTCACCCCTACATAGGCACCAACCGTTGAGGTTGGAGATGGTCATGTCGCAGACGAGACTGGTCGCCTGCGACAAAAGGAGCGGGAGTGCCAGCTGCGATCACGGTTGAAAGCCTGACGATGACTTATGGCGAGTTCACCGCGGTCGACGGCATCGACCTCGAAGTGCAAGAAGGCGAAATACTCGCCTTCCTCGGCTCGAACGGCGCCGGCAAGACCAGCACGATCGAGATCCTCGAAGGGTTCCGCACCCGCACGTCGGGAGTCGTCTCGGTCCTTGGCCACGACCCCGAAACCGCACCGCTGGCCTGGCGCGAGCGCATCGGCATCGTCCTCCAAGAATCTGAACCCGTGCCCGAGCTCACCGCATCGGAAGCAGTGCACATGCAAGCCGCCTATTACACGGACCCGCGCGATCCTGCACAGACGCTCGATCTTGTCGGGCTGACCGACAGTGCCGACCAACGGACGCGAAAGCTCTCGGGGGGACAGAAGCGGCGACTCGATCTTGCGCTCGCACTGGTCGGGAACCCCGACCTGGTCTTTCTCGATGAACCCACGACCGGCTTCGATCCATCGGCACGGCGCGAGTCATGGGGCATGATCGAGGCGCTGCGTGATTTGGGCAAGACGGTGCTGCTCACCACCCACTACATGGACGAAGCCGAGCATCTCGCCGATCGCATCGTCGTGATCGGTGCAGGAAAGATCGTCGCCCGGGGTACCGCCGAGCAACTCGCCGAGCAGGTCAACGCCACCACCCGCGTCAGTTGGCGACCCCAGCCCGGAGACGAAGACCCGCCAGCACGCTTTGGCGTCAAGGTCGATGCACCGACGGGCATTGCCCGCATCGATACCGACGATTCTTTGACCACCCTCAATGACCTAACGAACTGGGCAACCGAGACGGGGGTCGCTCTTCCCGAGCTAAACGTGGCACGACCAACGCTCGAAGACGTGTTTCTCGAACTCACGTCCGAGGGGAACCCAACATGACCAAGGTCCTGCATCAGCTCAACTTCGATCTGCTGATCTTCCGGAGAAACCCGGCAGCCACGTTCTTCACCGTCATCTTGCCGCTGATCTTCCTCGTGATCTTCACCTCGATCTTCGGCAATCAAACGCTGGACAACGGCGCGAAGGTGGCAACGGTCTACGTCCCGGGAATCTTGACCTTGGCGATCGTCTCGGCGACCGCGGTGAACTTGGCGATAACGATGACGACGCGGCGCGAGCGTGGCGTGCTCAAACGAATCCGCAGCGCGCCGATTCCGCAATGGGTGTTCATCATGTCCCAGGCGCTAGCGGGGGCGGTGATCGCGGCGATCATGACCGTGATCATCACGTTGATCGGACGCATTCTCTACGGAGTCGAGCTGCAATTCGAGACGCTGGGAAACCTGATCATTTCCTTGACGATCGGCGCGATGTCGTTCGCTGCCATCGGGCTTGCGCTCACGGTGATCATCCCATCGGAGGACGCGGCGCCTGCGGTAACGAACGCGATCTTCTTGCCGCTGTACTTCATTAGTGGCGTGTTCGTCCCCGACGACCAAGTTCCAAGCTGGGTCACGACCGTTGGAAACTTGTTCCCGGTCAGTCACCTCAATCAAGCGTTGCAGGAGAGCTATAACCCGTTCGCCGATGGCGCGGCGTGGCCGTGGAACCACTGGCTCGTCGTGCTCGGGTGGGGTCTTGTGGGTGCGCTTGCTACCCAGGCCTGGTTCCGTTGGACCCCGAATCGTTAGCGATCAGCGCAGGGTTAGATGGCTCTTCCCAGCAGCAGCAGAAGTACAAATCCGCCCCAGAGCACAAGCGCTATTCCGCCAATGACCAACGACGTGATGGCCACCCCTTTGTTCGCGGGGTCTCGACGGCCTTCTTGGATGCCCTTGTTCTCGGCGTAGGCCATGGCGACGCCGACCCCGGCTGGTAATCCACAACAGAAGAACCCGGCGATCGAAAGCAGCAGCGACGTCGTGGCCTGGCTCTGTTCGACGTAGTTCGCCTGAAAACCGCCGCTGGGCGCTGCAGGGAATCCGCCGGTCTGCACGGGCGGGATTCCTGACGGCGGGAAGCCAGGCGGTGGACTCGTAGGTGGCTGACTGGTGGCGAACCCGCCGGGAGCGGCTCCGGGGAGATTGGGCGAACCCGCTGCGTACGAGCCTGCTGGCGGCGAGTCATCGATACTCGGAAAGCCCGCGTCGAGCCCGGAGGCCCCCGCCCCAGATCCGGTGATCGGCATATCCGTCGGAGGAGTACCGGCAGGCGGGGTACCCGTCGGAGGAGTTCCGTCAGGAGAAATCAACGTGGGAGCGTCATCTGGTGGAGCGACGCCGGCAGATCCACCAATCGGGCGCGGTCCTTCGGTCCATGCAAACCCGTCCCAGAACCGTTCGGTGTTCGGCGGGTCGCCCTCGGCGTGGTACCAGCCAGGCGCTGCAGAATCCGACATTGTCTCCCCTTGGACTATTCGTTTGCTCGACGGATGAAGACAGGCTTGTCCGAATCCGAACGATCTGCATCGTAGTGATAACCAAGCCCATCAAAGTCGACCAAGGCCTTGCGGGTGGTGACTCGATTCTTGATGATCCACGCGCTCATTGCGCCACGTGCTCGTTTGGCAAAGAAGCTGACGATCTTGTAATCGCCATCGCCCTTTGCGTCGAGAAACACCGGGGCGACGATTGGCACGTCGAGCGTGTCGGTGTCGACGGACGAGAAATATTCGTTCGAGGCGAGGTTGACCAGGACCTTGGCGCCGGGACTCTCGTTCGTCGCTGTATTGAGCGACTCGGCAATCGTCGAGCCCCAGAAGTCATAGAGGTTGCGACCGCGCGTTGTCGCAAGCTTCGTTCCCATCTCCAACCGATACGGCTGCATCAGGTCGAGTGGCCGGAGCAACCCATAGAGGCCCGAAAGGATCCGCAGGGTCTTCTGGGCATGGGTGAAGTCGCGTTCGCTAAAGGAGTTGGGCGCGTCGAGCCCGGAGTACACGTCGCCGTTGAAGGCCAAAAGCGCGGGGCGAGAGTTTTTCGGCGTGAACGGTTGCTCCCAATCTTGGAACCGTTCGAAGTTGAGCTCGCCGAGCTTCGGCGACACGCTCATCAGCGATGCAATATCGCCCGGTGACTTCTTCGCCATGACCGACACCAGTTCGGCACTGTGGTCGAGCATCTCGGGCTCGCTGTATTTCTTGGTCGCTAGAGGTGACTCGTAATCGAGAGACTTCGCGGGAGACAGAACGATCAGCACATCAACGTTCTAGCGGATCCGTTGCCAAAACCTCAGCCAGCGCCGCTGGATCGAACCAGAAATACGCCGAGGAGAAGAATGATCAGGAGTGCGATTCCGGTCGCAACCACGAGCGCCAAGACAATCCACAGGACTCGATTGCCGCTGCCCTTCGGTCGGCTTGGCAGGACGCGAGGACCAGGATCTACGTGATCATCCACCATGGTTCAACGCTAGCCGAAATCGCCGATCGGCCGAACCTCACAAACCTTCGTACTGGTCACGCATTCCACTGGCCCGGCCCCAACGTTCGATCGCCTCGCCCATCGGTGTCGATGGCCCTGCTCCGACGAAGGGCCATACTTCCTCGCCGATACGTCGCCAATTGGCTCGGGCTCCAAGCTGTGCAAACAAGGCAATTGCACCCAGGTTGATCCGCTGGAGGACAACGAACGACGGCGGCACGTCCAGCACCTTCTTTAACTCGCCGACCTCGCCTCCAGTATCGAAGATGGCCTTGGCGCCGGCGAGTGAGTACTCCTCGGTAAAGGTGAATTCTTCGTCGTGTCGAACAAAGTCGTAGAAGTGCGAGAAGTAGTCGCCGACCAGCTCGTCGTCAAACGGTTGGTCAGCACGGAGTAAACCTATTTCTTCGATGGTCCGACGAAATTCGGGAATGTCGGGTTCGAGCACCATGTGGGTGATGAGCGATTCGAAGAGCGCGGTGTCGTCTTCGTCGAAGTGCTTCACCAACCCAAAGTCGAGGAACGTGATTTTGCCCCCGCCATGAAAGATGTAGTTGCCGGGGTGAGGGTCGCCGTTGAACGCAGCGAGCCGGTAGATGGCGCCGAAGGTGAAGCGGAACAGCGTTTCGGACGCGAGGATGCGTTCCTCCTCGCTCCATTCGAGAACCTCGGCGAAGGTCGATCCAACGACAAGCTCGGAGGTGAGTACTCGCCTCGACGAATAGTCGTCGTAGACCTTGGGCACATGGATGAACGGGTGGCCGTCGAAGTTCGCGGCGAAGTGTCGCTGGTTCTTTGCTTCGAGGACATAGTCGAGTTCTTCGCTTAGTCGGTCTCGTAGTTCTGCGGTGATCGTTGCGGTGTCGATGCCGGGGAACATCATGCGCAGCGCCGCGAACAGCGTGTCGTTGGTGCGCAGGTCCGACTCGATCGCCTCGGCCACGCCGGGATATTGAATCTTGACCGCAACCGCGTCTCCCTCCTTGGTGAGGGCTCGGTGGACCTGACCAATAGAGGCCGACGCGATCGGTGTGGGGTCCCATTCGGCGAAGAGGTCGTAGGGGTGCGCTCCGAACTCTTCGGCGATTACCGACGCCGCAAGTTCGCCCGACATCGGCGGTGCATCGGCTTGGAGGGCGGCGAGGGTTTGGCGCACATTGTCCGGAAGACCAAGGTCGAGGTAGCTCGCCATCTGGCCGACCTTCATCATGGCGCCCTTGAGATTCCCGAGCGATGCAACGACGTCGTCGGTCGTCTTCATTTCGAACTCGGCCTTCAGCTCCTCGCGGCGCTCTGCGTCGGCGAAGGTCTTGCGGGCTTGGGTGACCGCCCATCGACCGCCCGTGCGAGCACCCACCTTGGCGACGGTGACGTTGCGGCCAAAGCTGTTCAGGGACGCGACGGTGTCGTCGGTCGTGGACGAGCGGCGCCACAAGCGGACTCCGCCGCCAAGCGCACCCATGAGAAGTAGTCGACGAAGCAGCCTCTTCACTTCGCCAAGTCTACGACGAGACCGAGGTGGCTAAGAGGTGATCGGGTCGCCGATTTCGATCGTGCCTTCGGCCAACGGCTGAGCGTACAGACGGCTCCATCCGCGATGTTTGCCATGGAGGATGCGATTGGAGTCACGATCGGCGAACGAACTGGCGATCTTTGAACACGGAGTTGCATGGGCGGTGATCAGTACAGGAACATCCCCGATGACCATTTGCGAACCTGGCCGAAGCGACGCCCAGTCAATTCCAGAGACGGTGATGTTCTCGCCGGTGAGG
>CAZMYN010000044.1:16612-17758 GCA_964570495.1 uncultured Acidimicrobiales bacterium
CGAGCTCGTAGTCGATCTGCTTGGCTTGCTCCTCGGTCAAGCCTTCGAGCGCAGCGTCCACGATCAACCGAGCAAGCTCGGCCGTCGACGCTGCGTCCACCTCGTTGTAGACCGACTCAGAGAAACCGCAGACATCGCACACATCGACAGACCCCATGGCGATTCGGCCCTTCAGCCCTTCAGCCCTTCAGCGCTGTGGCGAAGGGAGCGAGGCGAGCTGCAACAACGGGCCCTCGCATCGACCACACGACGATGTCGACCCCAGCGTCGAAGAAGGTCTGTGCCAATTCGGCGAGATCCTCGTCGGGAACGTCAGGGTCGAATCCGAGGTGAATCGACCGGTCAATCTCGGACTGATCGCGGCCGACCTTCTCGCAGTGGCTGCGCAGGACATCGTCGAGTTCTTTCCAATCCGCGGGAGACTCGGGAAACGTCATGTCCCATTGGTCGGCGTACTTCGCGGCGGTGCGAAGGGTGCGGAGTTTTCCTTTGCCGCCGATGACGATCGGGATCTTGGCTTGGACCGGTTTTGGTTCACACCAGGCTTCGGTCAGTTCGAAGAATCGGCCCTGATGGTTGGTGACCTTGTTCGCCAATAGCGACGTGATGACTTCGGCACCCTCTTCGAGCCGATCGCTGCGATCGCGTAGCTCGCCCAAGTGAATGCCGTAGGCGTCGGACTCCATGAAGTTCCAGCCCGCACCTAACCCGAGCTCGAAGCGGCCGTTCGAGACATGATCGAGGGTGGCCGCCATGTTCGCCACCACGGCGGGGTGATGGTGGTGCATCCCGTTGACCATTGCACCAATGCGGATTCGTTTGGTGGCTTGGGAGAGCGCTCCGAGCATCGTCCAGCCCTCGAGGTTGGGGCCGTCGTAGGGAGGTGCGAGCGGGTAGAAGTGGTCCCAGTTCCACGCGGATTCGAAAACGTCGATCTGGTCAGCCTCTTTCCACACATCGAGAAACTCGTTCCAGGTCGCGTGGTGCGGTGGTGTCTTGATGGCGTGACGGCCCAAGGCGGACTCCTTTGCTAGATCCGTTCGCGCCAGATACTAGAGCGAGTAGAGGGCGAGGTCGATGACGTCACATTGAGTGTTATCGCGAACACGCAGATGCCACATTCTGTGACATACGGGGAGCGCCGAG
>CAZMYN010000045.1:0-3402 GCA_964570495.1 uncultured Acidimicrobiales bacterium
TCGGCGGAGCGCAGGCCGCTTTCGGCACCATGTTGTCGATCAAGCCATTGCTCGACCTCAGTACTGGTGAAGTCGTCGCCGCGGGAAAGCAACGTACCCGCCGACGATCGCTTGCGTGGGTTCGCGACCAATTAGAGCAAGCGGGCGAGGTCGAGAATCTCGCGATCTTGCATTCGAACGCTGACGACATCAACGAGTTCCTCGACACGCTGTCCGACATTCCATCAATGGCGTCTTCTCGCACGAACATCATCGGTGCGGTTATCGGCACCCACGGCGGCCCGGGCATCATCGGCATCACCTATCAAGTTCCTGCTTGATCGGCCCTGATGTCCCTCATCGTTAACCGCAAACTAGCGTTTTCTCGCGATGTCGCCAGATACTCCTAGCGATAGCCAGCCAGTGATCGGGCGGCGCCTCGCAAACCGTTACGAACTCGTCGAGCGACGCGGCGCGGGTGGAATGGCCGAAGTGTGGGAAGCCATCGACCACAATCTCGGCCGGCGTGTCGCGGTCAAGATGCTTCACGGACATCTGGCGGCCGATCCGAGCGTGCTCAGCCGATTCCGCTCCGAAGCTCAAGCCGCGGCCCGACTAACCCATCCCGGGATTGTTGGCATCTACGACACCGTGAGCCTCAATGGTTCCGACGCGATCATCATGGAGCTCGTTTCTGGTCGAGACCTCCGTACGATCCTCGACGAACGGCCAACCCTGGCAATGGACGATGCCGTAGAGGTCGGGCTTCAGTTGGCAACTGCGCTCAGCCACGCTCACCAACACGACATCATCCACCGTGACCTGAAACCAGCAAACATCCTCGTTCGGCCCGACCGACGAGTGAAGCTCAGTGATTTCGGTATTGCCAAGGCGCTCGACCAAACCAGCCACACCGAGTCGGGATCGCTTGTCGGCACGGTCAAGTACTTGGCCCCCGAACAAATCGAAGGCCATCCCGTCGATGGTCGAACCGACCTTTACGGACTGACGACGGTGCTCTACGAGATGTTGTGCGGTGAGGTTCCCTTCGCCGCGCGCGATCTGATGGGAGCGATGAATCGGATTCGCAAAGACCCTCCGTCGGCGCGGAAACTACGTCCTGATCTTCCCGTGAGTCTCGACAATTTCCTACAAAAGGGGCTCGCTCGTAACCCGGCCAACCGCTATCCCGATGCCGCGACGTGGTCGGCCGAACTAACCAAGGCTGTGCGTGGCGATGCGGGGGTCGAGCGTCCGCGTCCTGGTCCCTCGCCAAAACCAGCCAATCCGACACTCGCCGAAGGGCAAAGTCAACCTCGGGCATCAATCCCGATGCGGCCCGCGCCCGAGATTGGTCGGTCTATCCCCGCTGCTGGGCCAGGCCGCAGCGAGGCCAGACCGCGAGTATCGGCGCCAGCCCAGCAGAGTCAATCCGTCGCAGAAGTCCCCGCCCCCGAACCACTTGCAAAGCACGTTCGCCCCAAGCGGCGACTGATGTCGTGGCTCGGTCCGTTGATTGCGCTAGCGCTCGTGGTCGCCGCCGTGGCGACCGTCTGGTTCCTGCTTCGCCCCGTGAGCACGGCGGTAACCGATGGTCTCGGTGACGACAGCGCCGAACAAGACGTCGATAATTCGACACAAGATGACCAGGACGACGTGTCGAACACCGACACCGCGGGCGAGATCGTCACCGAGGATGTCGCACCCCCGGTAACCAACGCCGAAACCGCGAGCGAAGGTGAAGTCGACGAGACCGTCACGGACACCTCGACGACGTCAACAACGACAACGACCTCCACTACCCTCCCCCCTTTCACCGCCGGGGTACGAGCGCTCGCGTTCGATCCACAGGGCGACAACGACGAACACTCCGAGGCAGCATCGCGGCCCTTCGACGGTGACCCCAGTACGTTCTGGTTGACGCAGCAGTACTCCACTCGTGCGTTTGGCCAGCTAAAGGGAGGGGTGGGCTTGATCGTGGAGTTCGAAACACCCATCGACCTGACCCAGGTTCGAATCCTCACCAATCGGGTCGACTGGTCGGTCGAGATCTACGAGGCAGAGGCGCCTCAATCGACGCTCGAGGCGTGGGAAGCGCCGCTCGCGAGCTTCAGCGGGTTAGGCGAAGACGAGACCCTCGACGTCCCGGCCACACCATCGGCAACTGCTCTTCTGGTTTGGATCACCGACCTCGGCTTAGCCCCCGGGCAGACCGTCGAGGAACAGGACGCTCAGGCAGAAGCGGGCGAGATCGTACAGCAGCTGCAGATCTTCGAACTCGAGTTCACCGGATAGCGATCGGGGGGAAATGCAGACTCTGGCGGACGATGACAATCTCATCCGAGCGGCACAACAAGGCGACATGGCGTCGCTCGAGATCTTGCTCGATCGGCACCATGACCGAATACGGGCGGTGTGCGCCAAGGTCGTCGGCCGCGGGGCCGATGCCGACGATGCTGCACAAATGGCACTCATCTCGATCGTCAAGAACCTCGAGAAATTTGACGGTCAAGCAAAGTTCACGACGTGGTCGTACCGGATTGCTACGAATGCGGCAATCGACGAGTTGCGAAGGCGCAAACGCCGCGACGCTGATTCGATCGACGATGACGAAGGCCACCTTCAGATCGCCGCCATTGGCAACATGAGCGAGGCCGTAACGGCATCACTTGTCGTCAATGACGCACTCGAAGCTCTACCCGAGGACTTCAGGGTCCCGGTGATTTTGCGCGATCTTTGTGGTCTGGACTACGACCAAATCGCCGAAGTGTTGGAGATTGCGCCCGGTACGGTGCGTTCTCGAATCTCGCGCGGTCGAAGCAAGCTTGCAGATGTTTTGGGTGATGTGACATCTGTCGGGAACCAAACCGAAGTTTCGGACGTACAAGGAACCGACGATGAATAACGAACACTTCGACGACGCTGTCTTGTCGGCCATCATCGATGGTGAGGCCGAGCCGGATCTCGTCGCGTCCGTGAAGTCGAGTTCCGACGCCTCGCAACGACTGGAGCAGATGCGCCAAGCCGTTCAAATCGTCGCTGAAGAGCCCCCGCCAGCGTCCCCAGAGCGACGCTCCGCCTCGATCGCTGCTGCCATGGCTGCGGCGACTTCTGCTCCAGAGGTGACGTCCCTAGCTGCTGCCCGCCATGAGAAGGCCGAAGAGAAGAAGCGCCGCTCGCTTTCGACGGGCTGGATCGCAGCGGTGGCTGCTGCGGTCGCGTTCATCGTTGCAATTCCCATCGCTATCAGCTTGGCTCCCGATGGCGGAACCGACACGGCGACTACCGACTCCGCCGCGGAGATCGTCGACGCTGCTGGTGACGCAGCGGACGCTGTCGAAGGCGACGAAGAAGAAGCCATGGAAGACGAAGAGGAAGCCATGGAGGACGAAGCTGAGCCAGAAGTCGCCATGGAAGACGAAG
>CAZMYN010000045.1:3502-12542 GCA_964570495.1 uncultured Acidimicrobiales bacterium
GCCATGGAAGACGAAGCCATGGAAGACGAAGAGGTCGTCGACCTTGGTGGGGATGCCGAGGACATCACGACCGAAGGTATCGACCGGACCGCTGGCGAAGAAGAAGCAGAGTCCGCGGTCGTTCCTGCTGTCGAGAAGGTCGATGTCGAGAACTTCGAGCTGAGCGAATTGCCCGCGGTGAGCAACGCCATCGAGCTGAGCGACCTCATCGCCATCGGCGCTGTTGGTCCGCTGTACTCACCCGACGAAGTCGTAACCGCCGGCGTCAACCCGGCGTGTGTTGCGCCGTCAGAGTTCGTCACAGAACCCGTTCCGTATGCGTTAGCGACCCTTACGCCGTTCGGTGGCGCCGACCGTTTGCTTCTTGTCGAATTTGCCGACAATGGTACGTCTCGCACGCTCGACGCAGAGGACTGCGCGTTGCTTGGATAGGCTCTCGGCCATGACTTCGCCAACCGACTCGACGCAAGACTGGCCACAACAGGCAACCGAGGCGATCGTTGGTCTCGTCGACAACGTCAAGTACAAGACAACCGAGCCAGCGACCAAGGCTGCTCGCGGAGCTGTCTACGGAATTGTGATCCTCATACTTGGTGTTCCCGCGTTGATCATGGCCCTCGTGGGCGTGGTCCATCTGCTCAACCAAATCAGCACCGAGGCTCTCGGTCTGGGCGTTTGGCTGGTGTACCTCGTTCTCGGTGTCATATTCTCCATTGTTGGCTTGATCCTTTGGCGCAAACGCGTCGCCTAGCCACACCACCACGACATCTGAGATATCTGAGAAGGAAACCCATGGCTGACAACTCCTCTACCGTTCGCGACGTCGTCATTCTCGGTTCGGGGCCCGCTGGCCTGACCGCGGCGATCTACACGTCCCGAGCGAATCTTGAACCGCTCGTCCTCGAAGGTGAACCTTCCTCCACCAGCGATCAGCCGGGTGGTCAGCTCATGCTTACGACAGACGTCGAGAACTTTCCTGGCTTCCCCGATGGTGTGATGGGCCCGGAACTGATGGTCGGATTCAAGAAGCAAGCCGAACGTTTCGGAGCCGAAATCCAAACGGTCAAGGCAACCAAAGTCGACCTCTCTGAACAACCCTTCAAAATCTGGGTTGGCAAGGCCGACGGCGAAGCAACACACCTGGCGAAGACCGTCATTGTCTCGACAGGCGCACAGTCACTCATGCTCGGACTCGACCGCGAAACCGATCTCATTGGGTACGGAATCTCCACGTGCGCAACCTGCGACGGATTCTTCTTCCGAGACAAGGAGATCATCGTTGTCGGTGGCGGCGACTCGGCCCTCGAGGAAGCACTCTTCTTGACCCGTTTCGCAAGCAAGGTGCACCTCGTCGTGCGTCGTGACGAACTCCGTGCATCAAAGATCATGCAGGAGCGCGCCCTTGCCAACGACAAGATCGACATCATGTGGAACACCTCTGTTGTCGAGTACCTCGGCGACAAGAAGCTTGAGGGAGTCAAGCTCCGAAACAACCTTGATGAGTCAATCTCCGATATGGAGATCAGCGGGCTCTTCATTGCGATTGGCCACAAGCCCAACACCGCACTCTTTGAGGGTCAGCTCGACATGCACGACAGTGGCTATCTCAAGACTCAACCCGGACGTACCGCCACGAACATCGACGGCGTATTTGCCTCCGGTGACGTGCAGGACAGCTACTACCGACAAGCAATTACCGCTGCGGGATCGGGCTGTCAGGCAGCGCTCGAAGCCGAACGCTGGCTCGAAGCAAACGAATAGCCTCACCGAGGGCCGGGAATCTCAGCGCTACGTTGAGAGTTCCCTATTTGCATCGCTACAAAGGAATCCCCCATGTCTGAAACCACTGACGACAGCAACGTCATGATCCTCGACGACTCCAACTTTGGCGTCTCGATCGGAACCGAAACCCTGCCCGTTCTCGTTGACTTTTGGGCCACATGGTGCGGCCCGTGCAAGAAGCTGAGCGTCGAACTCGCCGAGCTCGCTATCGAAGAAGAGGGCCGCTTGAAGATCGCAAAGGTCAACATCGAAGACGCCGAGTCAACAGTCATCGAATACGAAGTCCTCACGATGCCGACGATGATCCTGTTCAAGGGTGGCGAATCTGTCGCTGTCATTCCTGGCGCACGCCCAAAGCACGAGATCAAAGAGATCATCAGCGAATTTCTGTAACTAGACAGCGCACCTATCCAGCTGCGCCCACCGTCTATTGTCGGCCACATGGAAACCGATACCCGACCGCCGCGACTCGAACGCGGTGACGTCGGCGAACCTGTTGTCGATCTTCACCGGAAGCTGACGCTTGCGGGCTATCTGGTCGAAACGGTGCACCTCGACCGGTTCGATCGCCTCACTCACGATGCTGTCGTTGCGTTTCAACGGCGTCGTGGCCTCGAACCTACGGGCATCGTCGGAGGCGAAACCTGGAAATCTCTCACCGAGGCAGCACATAACTTCGGTGAGCGCTTGCTTTGTCGTCGTACCCCCATGATGCGCGGGGACGACGTTGCTGAACTACAGCTTCTTCTTGGCAGTTTGGGCTTTGACACCGGGTGGATCGACGGCATCTTTGGTCCGGAGACCGAAGTTGCTGTGGCGGACTTCCAACGCAACGCGGGACTACCCGTCGACGGCGTTGCGGGACCCACGACCGTCGCAACACTTACTCGGCTCCGCCTTTCGGCAAATGCCGCTCGTCCGGTCGCGGCAATCCGCGAGCAAGAGCGCCTTCGTAACGGCCCCGCAGGGCTTGTGGGACGCCGTATGGTCGTTGGTGACTTCGGCTTCTCCCCCAGCGTTGCTGGCGAGCTCGGAACGACCCTACGCAAGGCTGGCGCACGAGTGCTGCTGTTGCACCACAACGATGGCTCTACTCACGCAAAGGCAGCCAACCAATTCGACGCCGAGCTCTACATTGGCTTGATGGCGGTGACCGAAGAGGCTTGCGCTGCGTCGTTTTATGAGACCGACTCTTTTTCTTCCTATGGAGGGAAGGATCTCGCGAACTTTGCCATGGACGCACTGTCGTTGGCGCTCCGTATGCCTGGCCAGGTCGAGGGCACTCGCAGTCCAGTTCTGCGTGAAACCCGAATGCCAGCGGTGGTTTTTCGCCTCGGCCCCCGCGATGACCTTGAACCTCAAAAGGCAGCGATCGCCGAAGCCATCCACGAAGCGCTCAGCTGGTGGATCATCGGGCCGAGCGAATCAACCTAGAAACGAACGTGCGTTCGTTTCTAGGACGGACTATTTCTAGTACGTCTTATGACGTAATTATTCGATAGATTCGTTCCAGATCATCAAGGTCGGCATAGTCAATGACGACCTTGCCCTTCTTTGCACCGAGCGAAACCCCAACGCTCGTATCGAGGCGATCTGACAACAACCGTTCAAGCTCGAGAATCGCTGCTGGGCGCGTGGCACCAGGACTGCGCTTCGATTTCGTTGTCGGTGGCTCCTCGACCGGCTCCGGTGGCGGCGAAATCGGTGCGATCTCACTCGCCAGTGGTTCCCCGCGAATCAGGCGTTCAACATCGCGCACCGTCAGGCTTTCCCCAACAATCCGATCGGCAAGCGCGACCTGTTCGGACTCCGATTCGACACCGAGGAGGGCTCGCGCATGTCCCGCGCTCAGGCGGCCGTCGGAGAGATAGCGCTGCAGCGACGTCGGGAGCGAGAGAAGACGCATGGTGTTGGCGACCGCGGATCGCGACTTGCCAACACGCTTTGCGATCTTGGCCTGGGTAAACTCAAACTCATCGACCAGCTGTTGATAGGCCGCTGCTTCTTCTAGCGCATTGAGATCTTGGCGATGCAGGTTCTCGACAAGCGCCTGCTCGAGCGAGCTCGTATCATCGGCTTCGCGAACAATCACGGGCACTTGCTGTAGACCTGCACGCTTGGCGGCACGCCAACGCCGCTCCCCCGCAATCAGTTCGTATCCCTCGCCGGCTTTGCGGACGAGGAGTGGCTGCAAGACTCCAAGCTCGCGAACCGAGTTCGTCAACGAGTCGAGAGTCTCTTCGTCGAAGTGGTCTCGCGGCTGATACTGGTTGGCATGAATCGAAGACACTTCCACTGTCTGAAACACGGCGTCGGGGTCATCGGTAACATCTGACGGGATCAGTGCCCCAAGGCCACGGCCGAGGCCACCTGGACGGTTCATTCTTCTTCTCCCTCGTTCGAGCTCACAACTGCCGCCCCACCGGAATCCTCAACCTCGTCTGAAGAGATCTCTGCGAGATCATCCTTCGGCTTGGGTTTGGGTTTGGACTCGGGCTCTTTCTCGCTGAGATCGAGGTCATTGCCCAATACCTCGTTTGCCAGATCCCGATATGCCTGAGCACCACGGTTGTCAGGATCGAACACGGTAATCGGTTGGCCGAACGATGGCGCTTCGGACAGTCGAACCACACGCGGAATCACAATTTTGCAGACCGTGTCTCCGAAATGGTTCCGAACCTCGTCAACGACCTGGCCGGCCAGCTTTGTTCGCGCGTCGTACATGACAAGGACGATGGTCGAGATCTCAAGAATCGGGTTGAGGCTCTTCTTGACCAGATCGACATTGCGTACCAATTGTCCAACACCCTCAAGCGCGTAGTACTCGCACTGGATGGGAACAAGCACTTCGGTAGCGGCAACGAGCGCATTGATCGTGAGCAGCCCAAGTGATGGTGGACAATCGATGAAGACGAAGTCGTAGTCATCAATGATTGGTCGAAGTGCATCGATCAGTCGGCGTTCACGATTGAAGCCGGGAACAAGTTCGATCTCCGCACCCGCAAGATCCAGGCTTGATGGCGCAACGAAGAGTCCTTCAACGTCGGCCGCTGGTTCAAGCGTGTCTTCTAGGGGAGTGTCACCAAGAAGAACGTCGTACATGTTCTTCTCGATGGCCCGTGGGTTGATACCTAGCCCGGTACTAGCGTTGGCTTGAGGGTCGAGATCAATCAGAAGCACTCGTTGGCCAAGTTCGGCCAACGCTGCCCCGAGATTCACGGTGGTCGTAGTCTTACCCACCCCGCCCTTTTGATTCGCAATAGCGATAACGCGCGTCGTCGACGACGATTCCTGTGGATTCATACGACAACTACGCTACCACTTGCAGCTGCCGCCTTGGTTGACAGTCGACGCCATATTCGAGAAATCTGTTTCACGTGGAACAACTGCTTCCTCCACGATCCAGGCGCGGCCCCACAACAGCGTGCGTTTCACGTGAAACACCCAGGAATCCAACCCCCGTAAAGATTTAGAACAGGAGGCGTTTGCGCGCGCCGGGGCGAGGGAGATCGTCCAAGCTGTCCGTTGTCCGAGTGAATCGAAGATAGCGGCCTTCGCTGGTCTTCCAGTCTTCGGTGAACGTGAGGCCCACACGTTCAAGTCCCGACGTTGGCCACCGATCGTCGATCACCGCGTCGTACGACTCGCTTGTTAGCAGCTGTCCACCTGCACGAAGGAGGGGAGCCGCGCACTCCGCGGTGTCGCCTGGAGGTCCAAACAAGCGAGCGGTAACCCAATCAGCAGCACCGCGCAGTTCACCACGCCCCATCGTGGTCACATCGTCGGTCACGATGTCCACACGATCTCGCAATCCCAGTCTCTTAACCGCACGGCTCAACAGGTCGGTTCGCCCGGAGCGACGTTCAATCAACGTCCAGGTAGTTTCGGGAAAGGCATCCGCCAAGATCAGTGCTGGTAGACCCGCGCCGCTTCCAATATCCACGACATGTCCCGTGAACTGTGTTGGTGGGTCATCCAAAAAAGCAACAAACCCCATGGCGTGATCGCCATGGGGTTTGCTTTCGCCGCTGAATTGTCCTGCTTGAATCCCCTCACGCAAGATTTCTTCAACGGAACGCATTACGTATGTCTACACGGTTACACCGGACGAATGACGACCCGACGACGTGGCTCTTCACCCTCTGATCCAGTATCGACACCATCGATATCATTCACCGTGTCGTGAACAACCTTGCGATCGGCGGGTCCCATGGGCTCCATGAGCTTTTCGTTGCCGGATTCGAGAACATCATGTGCGATCTTCGTTGCGAACTCCTGCAACGCAGCGGTGCGACGTGCTCGGTATCCAGCCACATCGACGCGCAGACGATTGGTCTTTGCTCCGTCCGCCTTGCGCTGCACAACCGTGCGGGTGAGTTCTTGAAGCGCGTTGACAGTCGCTCCCTTTTGGCCCACAAGCAGGCCGAGCTCGTCACCGCTAACGGTCATTTCAATCGCGTCGTCATCGGCGAGCTCTTCGGTGACCGCAACGTCGCCCTGCATGCCGAAAGCACCGAGTACGCCAACGAGGAACGCCTCTGCGGCGCTCTCCTGATCTTCCCTGTTCATTAGTTCGTGTTCCACGGTGTCCCTCTTTCCCTTTGTCGCTGCAGTACCCGCGACAGCCGCAGCTGCGGCTCCACCTCGCCCAGCATTCGCTTTCTTGTTTCTGTTGTTGTTGGAGTTGTTGTTGGAGTTGTTGTTGTTGGACTTATCTCGAGTGTTGCCCTTATTCGAGGACTTGCTGTTCCCATCACGACCATTGCCGCCGCTCTTCTGATTGTTTCCGCCGCCGTCCTTCTGGTTACGGTTCTTTTGGCGATTGCCGCCGTTCCCACCGCCGGCGTTCGACGATCCCTTGTTGTTCGAACGCCCCTTGTCTGAGCGATTGCCATCAGAACGGTTGTTCCCCTTGCCGCGGCCTTGTCCACCTTTGCGGCGACGACCGCTGCCGCGATCGTCAGTCGTAGCCGGTTGCTTTGGGCGAACCCGCGTTCGAATCTTTGCTTCGGTCTTGACCCGACCAAACACGCTCTTCTCAACGTCGTTGATGACATCGAATTCAGCTTCATCAGCAACAATGCCGAGCTGATCAAGGGCATGACTCTTGGCTTCGTCGAGTGATCTACCCGACGTAGTTATCCAATCCATTCGTTACCTCTTCTTTTTCTTGCGCGCTTTTGCCTCAACAGTTGCGCGTGCACTCGCGTCGCGGCCGCTGGAATTACGCCCTGGCGAAGCTGCTGATGCACGGACCTTTGACGAGGACGCTGCGGTTTTTGTCGATTTATGGCGTCCACTCTTCCCGCCGTTTTTGCCGCTCCCGCCTTGGTTTCGGGTCGCGGGCTTCTTGCCACTGCCATTCTTCGAACTACCGTTCTTCTTGGCACTGCCGTTGCTCTTGGCCCCGTTCTTGCTGGCGCTGCCATTCTTGGCGCTGCCATTCTTTGAATTACCGTTCTTTGCCTTCGAAGCAACCTGATTCTTCGCTGCATCCTGGGGCGAATCTTCACGCTGCTTGCGCAACTGCGCACCAAGAGACTCATCGCCGGAGTACATCGAGCGAGTGATGTAGTACTGCTGGGCAATTCGGTACAGGTTCGATACCAAGAAGTAGAAGACGATCGCTGCGGGAAGCGTAAAGGCGAAGATTGGCAAGAAGAACGGCATGAACTTCATGATCATCTCTTGAGTTGGGTTGACCGCGGCGCCGGTTTGACGCCGGCGAATCATTTGATGCTGGAACCAACCACTTGCAAAAACCACCAGAATCAGGGCCAGATAGGGGACTGCGCCAACGAAACCGTCGCCCAGAACCTGGCTTGCCGAACGGGCGAGGTCGAAGCCAAAGCTGTCCATCGTCGTAATCGGCGTTCCGTCAGCATTCGAGCCGGTCAGATCAAGAAACATTTGGCTGTCTTCGTTGATATAGGCCGGGTTGAACGGTTGGAGGTCCGAAACCACGATTTCTTCGGTCCCATTACCGGTGAAAACGCCTCCAACTACTTGTCCAGCACTGTTTCCTATGTCGGTTGCCCGTCGAGTAATGCCCAAGATCACCCGGTAGAGGACCAAGAAGATTGGGATCTGGAAGAGAAGTGGAAGACAACCGCCGACCGGGTTGATGTTGTTCTCCTTGTAGAACTCCATCATCTCGACGTTCATCTCTTCGCGCTCGTCTTTGTCGTACTTGTCCTGAATTGCCTTGAGCTCAGGCTGAAGGAGCTGCATCTTGAGCATGGATCGGGTGCCGGTCAATGTCAGCGGCGTCGAGACAACCAACACACCAAGTGTCAGCAGAATGATCGCGATCGCATAGGAGTCGCTCAGGTCATAGAAAAACGAAAGCAGGCTAGCGATAAAATCGAACATCAGTTCGCCTTTCGTACGGGAACGGGGTCAGCGCCGTGTCCACCCCAGGGGTGGCACCGGCAAATTCGTGTGAGGCCAAGCCAGGAGCCCTTGATCACACCGAAGTCGTCAATGGCTTCATCGGTGTAGTGCGAGCACGTCGGTGTGAAACGACATCTCGCTGGCTGGGTTGCAGACCAGGATTGATACAGGTGAATCGCACTGCGCGCGGCCCGCTTCATGAACGTACCAAACTCTCAGTAACTGTTGATTTCTCAACCTTTTTCATGAGTTCTACTACCTGGTCTTGAAGATCGGCAAAGGTCCTATCGGCGGCACCTGGCAAAACAATCACTAGTCCAGCGCTGAGCGGTATAACCGCCTTGGTGCCGAGTTGTTCCGAAAACAACGCGCGGAGTCGGCGCCGGACACGATTCCGGACAACAGCGTTGCCAACCTTTTTGGAGATGGCATACGCAACTTTGGGCTGCGTGGAACCATCACCGGGCAAAAACCGCAGACGTAGATCGCTCGATCGTACGTGCTGACCCTCCGCCCGGATGGCGGCAAAAACTGCTCGATCCGAAATACCTGCGATCAAGCCGACAGCTTGTGACGGCCCTTACGGCGACGGTTCTTGATTACTTCGCGACCGGCGCGGGTCGACATTCGAGCACGAAAACCGTGCTTTTTCGCCCGTCTCCGGACGTTTGGCTGATACGTACGCTTCATCTCTTCTCCGTATCGTTAAAGCAGCGGGTGATGCAGCACCCTGGGACACCAGGGCTGTCGAAGAAGGGACGCACACATCCGTCGCGTTGAAACAACCTTGTAAGGCTAGGGCCGCGCGCTCTCGCGAAACAACCTTTACTTGTCGACACTGCCGGTCGACACCCCACAAGACCCC
>CAZMYN010000045.1:12642-17720 GCA_964570495.1 uncultured Acidimicrobiales bacterium
TCGACACTGCCGGTCGACACCCCACAAGACCCCGTTCTGCTCACCAGCAACACTGTGAACAACCGCACCGAAATCTGGGGATGTTGACACCGAACCGTCAACAGCCAGAGGTGAACGGAACCTAAACAGGGTTTAAGAGCGAGTTTCCGGGCGCGCGATTCGACATCGAGCCAACGAGCGCGCGAGGGTCGGAGACGTGGAGCAGAAACGCGCGCAAACTCAACGGTTTTCCTGGTTATCCACACCTCGTTGGCGTACTACGAATTACCGCGCGAGAGTGGGGCTTCACCGCTGTCCACATCTGTGGAATGTGTTGTGGATATGAGTGGAGTGAATGACGTGGAGAAGGCTGGCCAGCTGTGGGAAACCTGTTCGGAGTTGATCCGTGCCCAGGTCAGCGATGTGGTCTGGAATACCACCTTTCGAGAGGTCGAAGCGATCGATCTGACCGGCAACGAGATCATCGTGTCGGTGCCCTCGCTCGTCGTAAAGGACCGCATCGAAGCTCGCTACCTTGGCATCGTGCGTGACGCAGTCGCCGAGTGTCACAACAGTCCGCTCGTTGTCGAGATGCAGATTCGCCTCGAGGAACAAGTCGACGAACAGGTCTTGTTAGGACTCGACTCGACCGTTCTCGACATCACTGAGCAACCTCCGCGCATCGATGTGCAGCTGACCGATGTGCCCGCGGAACCTGCACTTGCTCCCGAACAAGTACCGGGCGGCGCGAACGATGGCGTCACTCGCTACACATTCGACCATTTCGTTACCGGTACAGGTAACCGTTTCGCTCACGCCGCAGCGCTCTCGGTTGCCGAAACACCAGCCAAGTCATACAACCCACTGTTTATCTATGGCGATGCTGGATTGGGTAAGACCCACTTGCTTCGCGCTATCGAGAGCTATGTAAACACCCACTATCCCCACTTCTCCGTGCGGTATGTATCGACCGAGACATTCCTGAACGAGTTTGTTGACGCCATCCGTCAGAACACGACCATTCAGTTCAAGAGGCGCTACCGCGAGATCGACGTCTTGCTCGTCGACGACATCCAGTTTGTTGAGGGCAAAGAAGGACTCCAAGAAGAGTTCTTCCATACGTTCAATACTCTCCACCAAGCAAACCGCCAGATCGTGCTGACCTCTGATCGTCCACCCGACAGCATTCCGACACTTGAGGATCGGCTGCGCAGCCGCTTCAAGATGGGTCTGATCACCGATATTCAGCCGCCCGATATCGAGACTCGCCTCGCCATTCTTCAAAAGAAGGCCGAGAACGCAAAGGGCGACATCCCACACGAGACGCTGATGTTCATTGCCGAGCGGGTCACCGACAACATTCGTGAACTCGAAGGTGCACTCATTCGTGTGACTGCCTATTCGAACCTCACCGGCGAGCAGCTATCGATCGATCTGTGTCAGCGAGTCCTCGGTGACCTACTCACCACCAAACAACCACGCCAGATCACCCCACAGATGATTCTGGACGAAACGTCCGACATGTTTGGGTTCCCCGTCGAGGAGATCATCGGCGCGAGCCGCCGGCGTCCTCTTGTCACTGCTCGCCAGGTTGCTATGTATGTCTTTCGCGAGGCCACCGAGCTCTCGTATCCAGCCATCGCTCGCGAATTCGGAGGCCGAGATCACACGACGGTCATTCATGCCGTCGACAAGATCGGCAACTTGATGGCTGAGCGACGTCAAATTTACGACCAGGTCACCGAGCTCACCAACCGCATCAAGAAAAGCAACCGGTGAACGAATTCGCGCGCCCAGTGTTCACAGGTGGGGAAAGCTTGTGGACAACTCCGACTCGGCCTCGGGACCATGTTGTGCGTGAGCATGTGCGCGCGGGCCTCCGAGCTGTGAACACGCAGCGAGATATCCATCGCGCGAATGTTCGATCCACAGTGAGCTGTGGATCATGGTGGATTACTGGTGGACACAAGATCGTTCAAAACACAGCGAATAACGACTATCGTCCACAATCCACACGCCTACTTCTTCCTATTACCGATCATGATCATTCACCCCGGATATAACAAAGAGATGTGGAACGATGAAATTTCGATGTGAGCGAGACGTTCTTCTCGAGGCCCTAAGCACCACTGGTCGTGCAGCAGGTGGACGAGCTGGCAATGTTGCTCTGTCAGGTTTGCACCTTGCACTAACTGGCGACTCCCTCCGTGTAACTGGTTCTGATGGCGATCTCACGATCACCCAGACACTGACCGTTGCAGGAAACACCGATGGTGTGGTTGTCGTTCCAAGCAAGCTCATTGCGGACATTGTTCGTGCGTTGAGCCCAGGCGCAGTCGATGTGATTGTCGACGGCGAGGAAGTTCAGATCACCGCTGGTCGCTCGGAATTCACAATGCGAACCATTCCCGCCGATGACTTCCCTCGACTCGGTGAGCCAGAGGGCGACGGTGTGACCCTGAGCGCTGCGGATCTATCAGATGCGTTGAAGCAGGTCGTCAAGGCAGCATCGGGCGATGACTCCCGTCCAATCTTGACCGGTGTGATGCTCGCTGCAGAAGGGGAGGGGCTTCGCCTGGTCTCTACCGACTCGTATCGATTGGCTGTTCGTGATTTGCCAGGGACGTCGGTGCTCACCGACGACCAATCCGTGTTGGTCCCATCGCGGGCACTCGCTGAACTGAATCGAGTTCTTGGCGAGAACGATGAAGTAATGCTGCGCCTTGGTGAGCGAGACGCGAGCTTCGAAGTCGGAGGCACCCAAGTGGTGACTCGCCTTATCGAGGGTGAATTTCCGAACTACCGCGGCCTGATCCCCGACACGTATCCAAATGAGCTAACCGTGAATCGCACCGAGCTTCTCGAAGCGGTTCGTCGTGTGCGCCTGATGGCTCAAGAATCCACACCGATTCGACTCAACATGCAGCCGAACGGTCTCGAGCTTGTGGCGGTCACCCAAGATGTTGGTCAAGCCCAAGAAGCCATGGATGCGAACTACGACGGTGACGAGTTAACCGTGGCGTTCAATCCCGAATATCTGATCGATGGCATCGAGGTGACTCCCGGCGAGGAGATCACGTTGCAGACGGTCGATCCACTGAAGCCCGCCGTCATGCGTGGCGCCGACAGCCAGGACTTTCTCTACCTCTTGATGCCGGTTCGGGTTTCTTAGTCCGAGCTCGTCAGTTGGTCGATGACTTCGGCCAAATCGAGGTCGAGCTGTGTAATTCCTAGGGGATCGTGGGTGGCAAGGTCGATAGTCACGCGGTTGTAGACGTTGCTCCACTCGGGGTGGTGATCGGTGCGTTCGGCATGCAGGGCAACCGAAGTCATGAAGGCGAAGGCCTCTACGAAGTTCGAGAACGTGAGCTCGCGGTGCAGTTTGCCGCTCACGAGATCCCAATCCTTGTGAAGTGACTGCATTGCCGTAGCGACGTCTTCGGTGGGGAGTGCGGGTGGTCGAGTCATGGCCCAATTCGTACTACACGTCGGCGCGTGAAGCTGTGCTTCTAGGGTGGAGTCATGGACTTGTCGCTGAACAAACTCGCGTCGCCGCTGGAACGCCCTGGCCCACTACTTCTCGTCATCGCAGATGGCTTTGGTTGTGCTGACGCGGGGCCAAGCAATGCAATTTCCGAGGCCGAAACACCAACCCTCGATTCGCTTACGACCTCGACGTTGTCGATGGAGCTTCGAGCTCATGGTCCGGCTGTTGGACTGCCCAGCGACGGCGACATGGGGAACAGCGAGGTCGGCCACAACGCTCTCGGCGCAGGACGAATCTTTGCCCAAGGTGCAAAGCTCGTGAACAAGGCAATTGCCGACAAGTCCATGTTCGAAGGCGCTGAGTGGCGCGGCGTGATCGAATCAGCAACGCAGAACCGGCTCCACTTCCTTGGGCTGCACTCCGACGGCAATGTGCACTCCCACACCGACCACCTCTACGCGATGCTCCGCGAGAGTGCCGAAGCTGGTGTCACCGACTGTGCAGTGCACATCCTCCACGACGGTCGCGATGTCGACATTCGCTCGGCGCTCACCTACATCGACGCGACCGAAGCGGTGCTTGCCGAGATCAACTCGGATCACCCGGATGCCAACTACCGAATTGCGTCCGGCGGCGGTCGCATGTTCATCACCATGGATCGCTATGGCGCTGACTGGCCAATGGTCGAGCGCGGCTACAACGTGCACACCCACGGAATTGGCCGCCAGTTCACCTCGGCCCGAGAAGCGGTCGAAACCGCCTACGGCGAATCCGATACCGGCGATCAGAACCTCGAAGAGTTCGTGATCGTCGACAGCGATGCAAACCCGGTCGGAACAATGTCCGACGGTGACGCTGTCGTGTTATTCAACTTCCGCGGCGACCGCGCAATTGAAATCAGCCAGGCCTACGGCGACGACGACTTTCCGTACTTCGATCGCGGGGCTAATCCGAAGGTCAACTACGTCGGGCTCTTGCAATACGACGGCGACGCGTTCATTCCGGAGCGCTACCTTGTCGACCCGCCAGCGATCGACCAAACCATCAGCGAGTACCTGTGCGCCGAGGGATTGCGGAGTTTTGCGATCAGTGAAACCCAAAAGTTTGGCCACGTCACCTACTTCTGGAACGGCAATCGCTCTGGATTCATCGACGAAGACCTCGAGCATTACATCGAAATCCCATCCGACAATGTCGAGTTCAACAAGACGCCGGCGATGAAGCTGCGCGAGATCACCGACAAGACCATCGAGATGCTTCGCTCGGGTGACTTCGACTGGGGGCGCCTCAACTTTCCAAACCCCGACATGGTCGGTCACACGGGCGACCTCACCGCCACGATCGAAGCAATCCGAGTTCTCGAAGACTGCATGGCGCAATTGATCGCGGTTATCGATGAGCTCGGGGGAGTGTTGGTGTTCACCGCCGACCACGGCAACGCCGACGTCATGTTCAAAGAAACCGACGGCGTACGCACGCCGGTCACGAGCCACACCCTGTCGCCCGTCCCGTTCGCGATCTATGACCCCACGAACGCCGACGCTCTGGAGCTTGCTGAGGTTGAGCATGCAGGACTCAGCAACGTCGCCGCCACGCTGCTCAACTTGCTGGG
>CAZMYN010000046.1:0-12533 GCA_964570495.1 uncultured Acidimicrobiales bacterium
CGGTGGCGATGTGGACGGTGCTCGTGAGCGTCTTTGCCCACGGTGTTAGCGCATTCCCGTTGGCCGGGCGTCATGCCCGGAACTTGAGGGAAGGTCCCCAGGATCGACCGGAGTTGGCTCCACTCGAAAAGATGCCGTCACACCGAAAGACCATGGGTTAGGTCCTCGTTGCTACTCAGAATTTGCTGAGTGCTCGGCGGACAAGGCAAGCCCGGCAAGAAACGCGAAGAACACCGGTAGCGCGGGAATGTGCCAGTGAAAGTCGACGATCGAGTGCGCCATGAAGGTTCCGATCGCGAGGCCGATCGGCCGAACCCACTCGTCGTGAGCTCGACGTCGAAGGAGCAGGTAGGTGCTGGCGCCGAGCGCAACTAGCCCGACGAGGCCGTGGGTAACCGCCAGTTCGAGATACTCGTTGTGCACAAAGAGCGATTCGAACGTCCGGCCGTCCTGGGTCCAGCGAAGATCGACCACCCCCGGACCATTACCGAGCAGGGGAGCGTTGGTGAATTGCTCCCAGCCCGCAGCCCATTGTTGAACGCGGTCACCGAACAAGGCGTTTGCGTCTTGGCCGCCTGCGGTCGTACCCGAGCGAATGCTGAGCCGTTCGCCGATTGACGTCGTTGCGACGGCTGCGACCCCGACGACCATCAATCCCACGAGCAAGACGGCTGCTCGGCGGACCTTGTGACGAAATTCGAAGAGAGCAAGCGTGGTCGCTAGCCCGACGAGCACCGCCCCGATCACTAATGGAGAGTTGGGTGCTGTGGAATCAGCAGCGAAGCCAAGCAAAAGAAGAGAACCAATGCCGACCCCCACGCCGATAGGGATAGCGGTCTGAACAAAGCGCTCTCGGTCCATGAGCATCACGGTCGCGATGAAAGCGAGCGCGAGCGCGAGGGCCCCGCCTCGCGATTGTGTTGACGCGAAGGCGATCAACATCAGTGTGGTCGTTGCGGCGTAGAAGCGCTGTTGGGTCTGTGAGGTAAGCCAGAACGCAACGACTGCGCACGGCCCGACCAGGCCAGCGGCTCCGTTTGCATATGTCAGCGAGCTCGAACCCCTCCACACTCCTTCGGTGATCCGACCCCATGGGCCGCTGTGAGTAGCCACGCCCCAAATTGCGGTTACCGCAACGATCGAGGCCACGGCGAGCGCCCCGTTGATCGCTATCCGTCGGTGTTCGACAGGGATTGGCTTCGCCATGGCCAACGCAATCGCTACAAGCGCGATTGTCAGAAAGGTGCTTGCCGCGTCGCTTCTGTCCTCGGAGACGAGCGTGCTTAGCGCACTCGATGCCAGAAGAGGAAGCACAGCGAGCCCGACAAAGATCAGGCTCGCGCGATGGCGTGATGCAAGCAGGCCGATCCCTGAGACGAGTACCAGAATCGCGAAGAGCTGATGCTGGGCTTGGTGGTAGCCGCCCTGTCGAAACATCGCAATGCCCAACGCAACCAGCAACACGATGACGCCAACGCGCAACGACCGCAGCTCGACATCCATCCGTTTCACCCGATTAGGTGTAGCTGCGCTTGGCGACCTCTTCGAGCATGACCTCGGTGGCGCCGCCGCCGATAGGGAGGATCCGCGCGTCGCGGCTCATCCGTTCGATTGCGGACTCGCGCATATACCCCATGCCGCCGTGGAATTGGACGCAGTCGTACATGACCTCTTGAACAATCTCACAGCCCCAGGCCTTGACGCCCGACATGGCCTTGACGTTGTCCTCGCCCTGATCGCCCATCCAGGCAGCGTGATACATCGAGGCGCGGGCAGCGTCGACCTTGGCTTGGTTCATGGCCATGCGTTGTCGGATAGCGCCGAGGTCGAAGAGTTTGCCGCCAAAGGCAGAACGTTCTTGGCAGTAGGTATTGGTCATGTCGATCGCGGCCTGTGCTGCACCGACACCCATACCGACCAGAACCATGCGCTCGTTCTGGAAGTTCTTCATCGTTTCGTAGAACCCGCGATGCTCGGTGCCGAGCAGGTTCTCTTGGGGTACCCAGACATCGTCCAAGATGAGCTCGGCCGTGTCACTGCACAACCAGCCGTGTTTGTCGAGCTTGCTTCCCACCGAGAAACCCTCGGTGCCTTGGTCGACGAGGAACATCGAGATGCCGTACTTGTTCGAGTCGTCGGTGCGAGCAGCAACGATGACGGTATTGCCGTACACGCCGTTGGTGATGAACATCTTCGTGCCGTTGATGCGCCAGCCGTCGCCGTCCTTGACGGCCGTCGAGCGGATTCCGGCGACGTCGGAGCCAGCGTCGGGTTCGCTGATGCCGATCGCCATGATGTGAGAGCCGTCGATGATGCCGGGTAGGTAGCGCTCGAATTGTTCGTCGTTGCCCGAGTTGATGAGGTGCGGCGAGGCCATGTCGGTGTGTACGAGCACGGTGGTGTCGAATCCGGCAAAGGTCGAGGAGCCGAGCGCTTCGGAGAACACGGCGCTTGCGACATATCCCATACCGAGGCCGCCGTGTTCTTCGGGGACGCGCAACGAGAACATGCCGAGTGAACCCATCTTCTGGAGAACCTCGCGCGGCACCTTGCCGTCGTGTTCCCATTGCTCGCCGTGCGGCACGACTTCGTTTTGGACAAAGTCGACGGTCTGGTCGTAGATCGCCTCGAGCTCGTCGCTCATGTAGGCATTGCGCAGAGTCATGGCTTCTCCTCGGATTTCGTGAAGGTGATCAAGGTGTCGCGTGATTCAACATGTTCGCCCGCCACCGCGTTGACCGTGGCGATTGTTGCGGGTCCGCCAGCGGCGATGGGGTGGAGCATCTTCATTGCTTCGATGGTCAGCAGGGTTTGCCCGGCGGTTACGTTGTCGCCTTTGCTCACCAGCACTTCGGTGATGAGGCCCGGGAAGGGTGCCACGATCTCGGCCCCAGCGTCCCCGGATGCTTGCGAGCCGTGCCAGCGGTCGTCGCGACTGGCACTGTCGAACGCAAGCGACGAACGATGTGGGGTCACTCTCGATCCGGTGCGGGTATCCCACGGGGAGCCAACCACATCGTCGCCGAAGGGTGTGTGGGCCGGAAGCGGTGTCTCATCGAGAAAGCGTGTGGTTACGCGTTCGGCGCGCACCTCGGGCTGTTGGATAAGCCAACGGTGAAAATCGATGTTGGTGGTGAGGCCATCGATCTCCAGATCGGCGAGCGCCGATCCGAGCAGGTCGAGTGCCTCGACTCGACGGTCTGCGCTCACGACCAACTTGCCGATCATCGAGTCGTAGTGAGGGGTGATGTCCGAACCCTCGACGATCGCTGCGTCCCAGCGGATCCAGTCCGCGGCAGGCACGGTCAGTGTCGTCACCGTCCCGGTCTGTGGAAGGTGTCCGCTCCAGGCGTCTTCGGCCGTTATGCGAGCTTCGATCGAGTGTCGAGGGCTAGTCGATCGAGCATCGTCGAAATGGTCGGCTGCAATGGCAAGCTCCGCGCCGCTTGCGACGGCAAGTTGTACGGCGACTAGGTCGATGTCGGTGATTTGCTCGGTAACGCAATGCTCGACCTGGATACGGGTGTTCATTTCGAGGAAAAAGAACTCGTTCGTGGCGGCATCGACGATGAATTCGACCGTGCCAGCCGAGTCGTAGCCAATCGCGGTGGCGAGATCGACGGCCGCCTCGCGGATAGCCCGTTCGGTTTCGAGAGGAAGGTTTGGCGCCGGGGCTTCTTCGAGCACCTTTTGGTAGCGACGCTGAACCGAGCACTCCCGGGTTCCGAGGTCGACGACATTGCCGTGCGTGTCGGCAACGATCTGCACCTCGACGTGGCGGGGTCGTGTGATGTATCGCTCGACGATGACGTCGTCATCACCGAACGAGCGCATCGACTCCTTGCGTGCCTCTTCGAGGGCCTGGTCGAACTCGTCGGGCGAGTGCGCAATGCGGATGCCCTTGCCGCCGCCACCCGCCGATGCCTTGACGAGGATCGGGTAGCCAATCTGGTCGGCCGCGGCCTTCAAATCGGCGGCGTCCTGGGACTCGTTGTAACCGGGGATTACGGGGACCTTGGCTTGGGTGGCCACATTGCGGGCCTCGATCTTTGATCCCATCGACGCCACGGCGATCGGCGATGGCCCGACCCACGTCAATCCTTCGCTCGTGACGGCCTCGGCGAAGGCGGTTCTCTCGGACAAGAACCCGTATCCGGGGTGAACGTGGGTAGCTCCCGATCGTTTCGCTGCCGCGAGAATCGCCTCGATCGACAAGTAACTCTCATCGAGCAATGCGGGCCCGATTCGTTCGGCTCGGGTGGCCTCGCGCACGTGAGGCGCGTCGGCATCGGGGTCGGCGTAGACCGCCACACTGTCGACACCCCACTCGTTGCACGTTCGAAAAACGCGGCGGGCGATTTCGCCGCGGTTCGCGACGAGGACGACCATGTCGGGGTCAGGGCACGTAATCTTGACCATCACTACATCCGATACACGATGCGGTCGCCGGAGATCGGCGCATCTTGTCGAGCGGTGAGTGCCAGGCACATACCGAGCGCGTCGCGAGTGTCGAGCGGACTGATAAGGCCGTCATCCCACAAGCGCGATGTGGCGTAGTACGGGTCGGACTGCTCCTCGTACTGTGCACGAATGCTGGAGCGAATCGCGGCGAGTTCGGCCTCGGAGGTCTCCGCACCCTTCATCCCGCCAAGGCGAATGTCGGTGAGCACCGTTTCGGCAGTGTCCGCAGCCATTGTTGCGATGCGACTGTTGGGCCAGGCGAACAAGAAGCGCGGATCAAACCCGCGTCCGCACATGCCGTAGTTGCCAGCGCCGTAGGAGCCGCCGATGAGCACGGTGAACTTCGGGACCCGCGAGTTCGCTACAGCGGCGACCATCTTGGCGCCGTTCTTGGCAATGCCGCCGACCTCTGAATCTCGGCCAACCATGTAGCCGGTCGTGTTCTGGAGAAACAGCAACGGCACACTGCGCTGATTGCACAGTTCGATGAAGTGGGTTGCCTTGAGCGCGTCTTGGCTAAAGATGATGCCGTTGTTGGCAATCACGCCAACGAGATGTCCCCAGATTCTCGTGAACCCCACCACGATCGAGTTGCCCCATTCAGGTTTGAACTCAGCAAAGCGGCTGCCATCGACAAGCCGAGCAATGATCTGGCGAGCGTCATAGGGAATTCGAGTGTCGTCGTTGATGATGCCGAGGATGTCTTCGGCGGGGTAGATGGGTGCTTCGGGTTCGCTCCAATCAAGCCAGCCCTGGCGGTCGTCGATGCGTCGTTGATTGGTGCTTTCGCACAGCTCTCGCAACAGCCCATAAGCCTCGGCCTCGGATTGAACCCGGTAGTCGCTTACCCCGGACTCACGCGTGTGAAGAGCCGCGCCTCCGAGATCATCGGGTTCAACAATCTCGCCAAGGGCGGCCTTTACGATGGGGGGACCGCCGAGGAAGATCCGGCCGATCCCCTCAACCATGATCACCTCGTCGCTGAGCGCGGGGACGTAGGCGCCTCCTGCCGTGCAGCCTCCGAGGACCACAGACATTTGGGGAAGGCCCGCTGCCGACATGCGAGCTTGGCGATAGAACGTGCCGCCAAAGTGGTCCCGGTCCGGGAAGACCTCGTCTTGCATTGGCAAGAACGCGCCGCCCGAGTCGACCAGATAGATGCAGCCAAGACCGTTCTCCAGCGCGATGTCCTGAGCTCGAACGTGCTTCTTGACGCCTGCGGGGAACAAGGAGCCGCCCTTGACGGTCGCGTCGTTGGCGATGAACATCCACGGGATGCCATGCACCGTCCCGATTCCGGTGACGATGCCCGCGCCGGGAAATTCGTCGTCGACCTGGCCAAAGCCTGCGAGGGTCGAGAGTTCGAGGAACGGCGAGCCTTCATCGATCACCATGTCGATCCGGTCGCGAACCATGACCTTTCCACGGCCGTGGTGGCGATCGATGGAACGCTGTCGGTTGCGTCCCCCACCAATCGCGAAGTTCATTCGTTCGACAAGGAGGTCCAAATCGGATTGGTAGGCAGCAGTGTTCGTGGAGAACAGCTCGCTCGAGTAGTCGATTGCATTGTCGATCTCACGCACTGGACGACTCCTTGCTCAGCGATCCAAGACCATTCCACAACGTCGACACAAGCGCGTTGGCCAGCTCGTCGACAGAGCCTTCCGTCGGGTCGAACCATTGCACGGCCGAGTTCATTGCCCCGAAAAGCGCCAACCGGGTGAGCCGACGTGCATCGGCGGACAACGACGGAACTGCTTCGGTGAGTAGCTGGGTCCACTGTGCTTCATATGCATCGCGGCGGCCGACCGCGTCGCGTCGGACCTGCGCGGGCACAAACGGAAACACCGTCACGTGCGCCGCGGTAAAGGCGTGGTGGGTAAATAGGGCTCGGAGGTGTGCAGCTACATGGGCTTCGAGCAATTCCCGACCGCCGGGCGAACCTGGCGAGAGGCGTTCGGCGGTTGCATCGAACGCCGAGGTGACTGCATCCATGCCAATATCGAGAATGTTCGCCAGTAAGGCGTCCTTAGATTCGAAGTGGTGATAGATCGAGGCCGGGCGCATGTCGACGGCATCGGCAATCGTGCGCAACGAGGTTTCGGCGTAGCCGTTGGCAAGGAATAGCTCGGCCGCGACACGGAGAATGCGATCCCGCCCAGATTCGGGTGCAGCATCGCGGGTTGGGGATGGATTGCTCGTAGTCCGGGTAGCCATAGCTTCCCTTCGGACACTACCGAACGATCGTTAGGTTGGCCATCTCGATCCGAGCGGATCGGTTGGGACTTTGGCTACTACTGGGTGGCTCCGCTTGCCTCTTCGGCAATGCGGGCGCTGAATTCCATGAGGCGCTTAATGGCGTCTTCGTCCGATGCCCGACTGACGTTGGCCAGGTTGGTCTTGATCTCTTGGAAAGCGTCAGCGTCGAGACCACAGCACACGCACGCGTCCAGATGCGCACGAATCTGCTCTTTGCGATCTTCGTCAAGTTCCCCGTCTAGGTAGGTCTGGAGCCGCAGCCCCACTTCCCGACAAGAGTCTAATTTCTTTGCCATAATTTACGTCTCCTGCAGCTGGGAAGCCTCTAAGTGCTGCCGAATATTCCGTCGCGCGCGATGTAGCCGTGACATCACTGTTCCCACAGGGATTCCCAAGGCATCGGCAGCCTCCTGGTAGGAGAGCTCGTTTAGATCTACTAGATCGACCACACTGCGGAACTTTTCAGGCAATGCAGCCATGGCAGCCTCGATCGGCGCCTCAAATTCCTTATCCATGAGCTGGGTCTCGGCATCGGCGGCCTCTGCGGACTCATCGGCCATGCGGGCCATGGTCTCATCGGGGTCGTGCATAAGATCAGGGCGCTTGCGACGCACTCTGTTGACCTGTGCATTACGCATGATGGTCAGCAGCCAGGCACGTGGATAGCGGCCATCGAAGCGATCGATTGCCCGGTAGGAGCGCAACAGTGTGTCCTGCACCAGGTCTTCAGCATCGGCCTTATTCCGTGTGATGGAATATGCGACTCGGTACAAGACATCAAGCTCGGGCACGACGAACTCGTTGAACCGGGCGTCTTGATTAGCCGAAGGTGCGTTTGCCACTGCTACAGACTAGCGCCGCGCCAGATCGTCCCAGAATCGTATGCCACTGAATGTTCTGTTCACGGGCTTGTCGCAGGACTGTAATTTGTGACCCGGAACGGCGCTCACGTATGCCCCGACACCACACCGTTGACTTTCCAACGAATTTACTTGCAGTATGCCGCGCCATCGGAAAACAGTTCCACTATGGTGTCAACTACTTGTAATTCGCAAAATGATCGCCAGGTCGGCGGTTCAGGAGGAATCCAGATAATGAACAAGAGTGAATTGGTCGCTGAGATCGCATCCAAAGCCGGTGTTACCCAAGGCGATGCTGGCTCATGTGTTGACGCAATGATGGAGATCATCAGTAGCGAAGTCCGCAAAGGCGGCGAGGTCAACATCCCCGGATACATCAAATTCATGCGTAAGGACACCAAGGAGCGCATGGGTCGCAACCCACGCACGGGCGAGGCTCGCTTGATCCCTGCAGGTACAGCAGTGAAGATCCAAGCCGGATCTAAGCTCAAGGCTGCTGGCAAGCAACAATAGAACTACCGCAATTTGAGCAAACGAGGTGACGCGCAAGCGTCGCCTCGTTTGTCTTTTTCCTAGTGATCGAGAAGGGCCTCGTACTATGACATTTCCGACTCCGACGGAGATATTGCCGCATCGACCGCCGTTTTTGTTTCTCGACGAGATCCTGGAACTGAGGCCTGCGGAGTATGGGCGAGCATCATGGACCCTCTCTGGAGAAGAATTCTGGTTTCCCGGCCATTTTCCGGGCCGGCCGACTCTTCCGGGCGTTCTCATGTGCGAGGCAATCGCCCAGATGGGCGCCTATACGGTGCTAACCGACCCGGATCGTTACCCCGGCAAGCTTCCCTTGTTTGGTGGGCTCGATAAGGCAAAGTTCCGCCGCCAAGTAGGTCCGGGGGATTCCGTCGAGGTCGAGGCCGACATCCACAAACTCTCTGCCCGCGCTGGCAAAGGGAGCGGCAAAGTCACGATTGACGGCGAAGTCGCCTGCTCAGCCGACATCATGTTCGTCGTCGTCGACAGCTAACACCACAACGAGCTACGACGTTCGACACTGGCTCTTGGTGTAACGACAGCTAGGCGCGGTTGCTTCGGCGATGTCGGGTGCGATGGTGGCGATCATTTCCGCCTCAGACATGAGATCTCTCGGAGGCGGTCACGAGCCAACTCGACGCTCGATCAGCTCGTCGAGCTCGGCCAGAAGGGTGTTTGCAGTCTCGACGGTTGGCGGGCGTCGATCGGCAGCGACGGAAATGAGGTCGGTCGCAGCGTCGATGATTTCGTCGATCGTCATAGAAGCGTCGGCCAGAGCGCGTGCTTGGGAACCGCTGAGAGGAAGTACGGGAGTGAATACCGAGTTGCTTGCGCCGCGGGTCATGCCCTCGAGCGCGCTGGCCAGTGCTGTGGGGTCGGGTTCGGTCTCAAAGATCAGGCACGCGAACACCTGGTCGGCGTTTCCGTCGAGGCGTGCCGCGAGCAAGTTGCACAGTGCGTCGTAGGTCTCGCGCTGGTTAGCTCCGGTGAGGTCGCTCGCCTCGATAACGATTTCGAGGGCGACGTTGCCTACCGCGGTCAAGATGTCGGCCTCTTCGGCAGTGCCATTTACGTGGAGTCCGCTCGCGAGCAGCGCAGTGAGTTCCGACGCCAGGTCGGGCCAGGGCGCATTGTTCGTCATTGTGTAGATCTCCCGGGGTTTCTGGTCGGTGGCGGGTCTCCGCCGGTGGTGCTTAGACCACGATGTTGACGAGCTTGCCCGGGATCACGATGACCTTGCGAACCGGGGAGTCACCAATTAGTTCGCCAATGCGTGGATCAGCCAGCGCTGCGGCCTCCATCGTTGCATCGTCGGCGTCGGCCGCAATAGTGATTCGTGACTTGACCTTGCCCTTGATCTGCACGGGGATCTCCACCTCGTCATCGACCAGCAAGGATGGGTCGGCGGTCGGGAAGTCGGCATAGACCACCGACGTCTTGTTACCGAGCTTGTGCCATAGCTCTTCGGCCACGTGGGGGACGAGTGGCGCGATCATCCGAACGAGCACGTCGGCGACCGCCGCCGGAGTGGGGCCGTCGAGCTTGGTTAGTTCGTTGTTGAGTTCGGTGATGCGGGCGATGGAGGTGTTGAAGCTGAGCGCGTCCATGGCGGTGCGAACCGCGTCGACCGTGCGATGGAGTGAACGGTTGAGATCTTCAGGAACGCCGATGTCGGCAACGGTGAGTTCGCCGGTGTCTTCGTCGACGAGGTTGCGCCAGATGCGTTGGATCAATCGAAGCGAACCAATAACCGACTTGGTTTCCCATGGACGGTCTTGGTCGATCGGGCCCATGAACATCTCGTAGAGGCGCAGCGTGTCGGCGCCATAGTCGCGATACATGTCGTCGGGGGTCACCGAGTTTTTCAGCGACTTGCCCATCTTCCCGTACTCGCGGGTGACGGGCTTGCCCTCGAAGGTGTAGGCATCGCCGTCCTCAACAACGTCGGCGGCTTCAACGTAAATGCCGCGCTCGTCAACAAACGCATAGGCCTGGATATAGCCCTGGTTGATCAGCCGCTTGAACGGCTCGGGAGTGCTGACCTTGCCGAGATCGAACAAGACCTTGTGCCAGAAGCGGCTGTACAGCAGGTGAAGCACGGCATGCTCGACGCCACCGACGTAGAGGTCGACGCCGCCCTCGTTGGGGTTGTCGCCGCCCATCCAGTACTTCTCCGAGACGGGGTCGGCCATGGCGTCGGTGCTGACCGGGTCGATGTAGCGCATGTAGTACCAGCACGAGCCGGCCCACTGCGGCATCGTGTTGAGGTCTCGCTTGTAGGTCTTGAGCCCGTCGCCAAAGTCGATGTCGACTGTGGTCCAACCGTCGGCGCGGCCGAGTGGTGGCTCGGGGTCGGAGTCTTCGTCGAGCTCGCGTGGAGCCCAGTCGATGAGGTCGGGCAAGTTCACCGGCAACATGTCGTCTGGGATCGAGCGTGCGTTGTCGTCTTCGTCGAACACGATCGGGATTGGTTCACCCCAGTAGCGCTGGCGAGCAAACAACCAGTCGCGAAGCTTGGTGTTGACCGTGCCTTCGCCTGCGCCGATCTCGACGAGGTGCTCGATCATCGCGGTCTTGGCGGCGTCGATCTCCATGCCGTCGAGGAACCCGCTGTTGATCGCTGGGCCGGCCCCAACGTATGCGTCGCCGTCGAAGCCGTCCGGTGGTTGCACGGTACGGATGATGTCGAGGTCGAACTCGGTGGCGAATTCCCAGTCGCGTTCGTCCTGGCCGGGCACAGCCATGATGGCGCCGGTGCCGTAACCCATGAGTACGTAGTCGGCAATGAACACCGGGATCGACTCGTCGTTGACCGGGTTGACCGCGTAGCTGCCGGTGAACACGCCGGTCTTTTGTTTGTTGTCTTGGCGATCGAGGTCGCTGCGCTGCGAGGTGGCGTGCTGATAGGCCGCTACCGCTTCTGCTGGAGTCGCTGCGTTACCCGTCCATGCGTCTTTCGTGCCAGCGGGCCATGCATTAGCCGTGAGCGAGTCGACAAGTGGATGCTCGGGAGCGACCACCATGTACGTCGCACCAAAGAGCGTGTCGGGGCGCGTCGTGAACACGCTGATCGTCGCAACTTCACCGTCGTCGTCGACGGCGGTGGGAACCACGAAGTTGACGTGGGCTCCCTCGGATCGGCCGATCCAGTTGCGCTGCATCGTCTTGATGCTGTCGGTCCAGTCGAGCAGGTCAAGGTCTTCGAGCAGGCGATCGGAGTATGCGGTGATGCGCATCATCCACTGTTTGAGTGGGCGGCGAAATACCGGGTAGTTGCCACGGTCGCTGCGGCCGTCTGCGGTGACCTCCTCGTTGGCAAGCACCGTGCCGAGACCGGGGCACCAATTGACCGGCGCTTCCGAGACGTAGGCAAGGCGGTATGAATTGATAAGCGCGCGCTGGTCACCGTCCGACATGTCGGTCCAAGTGCTGCCGTCGTCGGGGGTGCGGGCACCGCTTGCGAATTCGGCTTCCAGCTCGCTGATCGGTCGAGCCTTGCCCGCGTCCTCGTCGAACCAGGCGTTGAAAATCTGGTTGAAGATCCACTGTGTCCAGCGGTAGAAGGCTTCGTCGGTGGTCGAGACTGCCCGGCGGTCGTCGTGGCCGAGACCCAGACGCGCCAGCTGGCGGCTCATGTTTGCAATGTTGGCCTCGGTGTTGGTGCGAGGATGTTCGCCGGTGGCACGAGCGTGTTCTTCTGCAGGGAGGCCAAACGCGTCGTAGCCCATCGTGTGCAGCACGTTGAAGCCGGTCATCCGCTTGAACCGGGCGTACACATCGGTGCTGATGAAGCCGAGCGGGTGGCCTACGTGAAGGCCGGTTCCCGAGGGGTACGGGAACATGTCCATGATGAAGAGCTTCGGCCGCTCGGCAAGGTCGTCGGGGCCGTTCGTGGGGCCTTCGGTAAGCGAACCTGCCGGGTTAGGCGTGTGGTAGGTGCCGGCGTCTTTCCAACGCTCTTGCCAGGTGGTCTCGATGGTGTCCGCGAGTGCCGCGTCATAGCGGTGCTGAGGCACCTCAGATTGCTGTTCATTCACCCCGACATCCTAGGGCTCTGTGAATCTGGTGCCTGGCACCAAATGCTCCGTCGCAACGCACCAAGCACCCAATCGGCGGACAAGCTGCACCTCCGGGATGCCCCAAGTGGCCTGGCACCATTTGAGTCTTTTGGTGCCAGGCCACTTTTTCCGCCAAATCACGCTCGGATCTCGAAATCTGGCGCAAGTCATGGGCTTTCTGCCGCTTGGTGCCTGGCACCGCAAATCGCTGGTGGCGCTAGTTCGCGAAGAATTGGTCGCGCCGAGTAGTCGAAAATGTCGAAGTGGTGCCAGGTTACTTTTGGGCTATTTGGTGCCAGGCACGAGAGTGGTGGTTGTAGCGTCGGAGCGTGCGACGCAAGAGGCCTGCAGCCCGAGTGGT
>CAZMYN010000046.1:12633-17581 GCA_964570495.1 uncultured Acidimicrobiales bacterium
AGTGGTGGTTGTAGCGTCGGAGCGTGCGACGCAAGAGGCCTGCAGCCCGAGTGGTTTTGCTCGATCGCGAGAAACGCATCTTTATGATCAACTCGTCGGACCCTGGCGACCCATCGAAACCGGCGTGGTGGGAGATCCCCGGCGGGGGTATGGACCCGGGGGAGAACAGCGCCGACGCTGCTCGTCGCGAGATCGTCGAAGAGACCGGCATTACGGACTTCGAGTTGGGTCCATGTATCTGGACACAAGAGTGTCAGTTCACCTTCGCGGGGATGTTCTTCGACTCCGAAGAGTGGATTCACGTTGCCTGGTGCGACGGCGGCGAGTACAACCCGCAGGGCCTCGAGTACTTCGAAGCGCTCGCGTTCAAGGGCGCCAAGTGGTGGGACGTCGACGAGTTGCTCGCAAACGACGAACCAGTGCTGCCGCCTCGCTTGCGTGAGTTCATCGAACCCATCGCCCAAGGCAGTTTGCCCGCCGAGCCGATCGATATTTCGTAGATGGCGGTCCCCAAATCTGGCACCGGGAGTAGCCGTGGGGTCGGCGGCTGGCTGTATGAGGTGCTCTGCAAGCTGTCAACGGTTGGCCTCCTCGGTGCCGTGGCAATTTCGTTGTTGCGATTCACCAACGTCGAACAGTCGCTTCTTTTCGGCCTCGTACCCATCGCCCCAGCGGTCGCACTTGGCTTCTTAGTGCTCTACGGATTATTGCGAGATGCAGTGCTGTTCGTTCTCACGCTCGTGATGGCCGTTGTGATCGCCGGGCTGTGGTTGCCAGGCACAACGATCCCTCGCCGTGGATGCACGATCGAATCGGAAGTGGCCGTTGAGTCGCTCGTGGTGATGTCACACAACCTGCTCATTGGCAATAACGAGATCGACGCCGTCACCGAGCAGATCGAGATGGTCGCGCCGGGGGTGTTGCTATTGCAGGAAGCCGGAGTCGACTTCACCACGGAACTATTGAGCCGTATAGAGGCCGACTATCCGCACGTGATTTGGGAACGCGGCCAGGTCATTGCCAGTAGATGGCCGTTGAGCGACGCGAATGTGGTGTCATTGGTCGGGACGGCCTCTAAGCCGCTGATTCTCGCGACGGTTGAGTGGCCCGGCAGTAGCTTTCGCATAGCGAACTTTCACGCGAACCCACCGTTTAGCTCAGAGCTCCGAGCGAGTCAGCGAGTGCAGTTCACCGAGCTTCAGAACGCCGAGGCCTTCGGAGACATCGAACTGTTGATGGGCGACTTCAACGCCCCATCATCAGACAAGCGATACCGAGAGCTACGTTCGGGATTCACCGACGCTCATCGATCCGCCGGTTGCGGCCTCGGTACGACGTGGTCAGCCCTCGGCACAGGACCCGGGATCTTGTCGATAGACCATGCACTAACGCGTGGGAGGGTAAGCCCAATGTCGTTCGAGATATTCGACTACGCCGGCAGCGACCACAAGGCAATCGCGGTCCGTATTATCAGAACGAACGGTTAGGGACTGTCCCCAACTGTCCCAGTGCTAGATCTCGAAGCAGACCTTGACCGCGCCGCGCTGTCCGGCGTTTGCTGCGTGAGCGAGGGCGTCCTTGTAGCGCTCGAGTGGGTACTTGGCGCTGACGAGCCGACCGAGTGACGCCTTCTCCGTCAGCTCCTTGGCGCGAACGAAGCTTGAAACCTCGGTGCCGTCAGGCCAGGCGTCCGTTCCGTAGGTGTACGCGCCAATGAGCTCGGTCTCTCGATGCCACAGCGAGGTGAGATCGAGCGTCACCTTGCCGGGCATGCCGAGCAGTACCACTTTGCCGCGCGGGCGCGTGACGCCGACCGACGTTTCGATCGAGCGTGCGTTACCGATCGCGTCGATCGTGACATCGGCGCCACCCGAAAGGTTGTCGCCCAACATTCGACAGCCCGTGATTCGCCGCACGGCACGGGTCACCTCGTCGGGGGAGACAACGACGTCGGCGCCGAGCTCGGTGGCGAAGCGTTTCTGAACCGGGTACTTGGCAACCGCGATGATGGTCTCGGCGTTCGTGTACTCGCGAAGCGCCGCAATCGTGACGAGTCCCATCGTGCCGGAGCCATGCACAAGAACGACGCCGCCGTCGACCTGCGCCTTGGCTGCGGCGTGAACGCCTCCAGCAGCTGGTTCGAGCATGACGGCGTCTTCGTTGGTGAGCGCGTCCGTCACCGGGTGAAGCTGGCTCTCGTGAGCAACGAACGCTTCGCTCCAGCCGCCACCGGTTGCCGAGCAGAAGCCGACTTGGATGCCGTCGCCGATATCGCCATTGACGAGGTAGCCGTAGTCGGTTCCGTCGCCGGGGGCAGCACCCGGAAAGGCGGGGTCTTCGCCGCGCGATTCTGGCCCGAGCACCGGCTCGATGACGACCCGGTCGCCGTCGTCGGTGGTGCCGACGACCTCATGGCCGGGGACGAATGGGAAGCTAACCAGGTCGTCGAAGTATCCCGACGAGTGTCCGTCGATGGTCGACAGGTCAGAGCCGCATATACCGGTGAGCGTTGGCGAGACCCGCTTCCAGTCATCACCCGGCAGCTCCGGCGGGTCGATGTCTGCGAGGTGCAAGGGGCCAACGAGCGCACCCGAGCCGGGGCGCATGGCCGATAGCACCGACGCAGCTGCGTAGCGGGCTTCTTTTCGTTCGAACACGAGGGCTTTCACCTACATATTCTGCCCGTTGTGCGCCAAAGCCCCAAAGTCGCCAAAACTTCTATCCCTCGCTTCCTGGACGTTTGTTCAGCTTTCCTGGTTTACTCAGGGTACGAACCTCACCTCCGCTTCGGCCGAGCTGGGCCTCGACTGGAAGTAGAAAAACATGAAGATTCTTTGCGCAGACGCGCTACCCGAAGAGCTGTTCGGATCGCTGCGTGCAGCAGGACACGATGTTTCGATCGAGCCGAATCTCACGGCTGATGACCTGCCCGACCGGCTCGCAGCGAGCAAACCCGATGTGCTCGTCGTGCGCTCGACCACGGTGAGCGAGGCGGCAATCAATGCAACCCCGTTGCTCGGCCTGATCGTTCGTGCAGGCGCAGGCACCGACAACGTCGACAAGGACGCAGCGTCGGCCCGCGGCATCTATGTGGCAAATGTGCCGGGCAAGAACGCAATCGCTGTGGCCGAACTCGCCATGGGGCTCCTCCTGGCGATCGATCGACATATTGCGGTGGGCAATGCCGATCTCAAGTCCGGGGTGTGGAACAAGTTGGAGTACAGCAAGGCCGACGGAATCTTGGGCAAGACGCTCGCGATCGTGGGTCTTGGAGAGGTTGGCTTCGCCCTCGCCGAGCGCGCGTCAGCATTTGGAATGTCGGTCACTGCGCTACGTAAACCAGAACGCTCGGCTGCTTCACTCGGCCGGATTCGCTCCGCTGGCGTCACCCTCGTCGACTCGCTCGAGGAGCTACTCGGCCAGGCCGACGTCGTCTCGCTGCACGTACCAAAGTCGCCCGAGACGGTTGGCATGGTCGATGAGAAGTTCTTCGACATGATGAAGGAGGGGGCGATTCTGCTCAACACCTCGCGCGGCGAAGTCGTCGACGGCGATGCGCTGCTGGCCGCTCTCGACTCCAAGAACATCCGGGCAGGGCTCGACGTGTGGCCCGACGAACCGTCGCAGAAGTCCGTCGACTGGGCCTCGCCGCTTTCGACCCACCGAAATGTTGTTGGTTCACACCACATCGGGGCATCGACCACCCAAGCTCAGGATGCGGTCGCGGCAGGCACGGTCGCGACAATCGAGGCCTATACGCAGGGCCGGGTCACGAACGCGGTGAATTTGATTGGCGATTCGACCGGTGCTGTGGTGCTGACGGTGCGTCACTATGACCGGGTTGGGGTACTGGCAAAGGTATTCGAGACCCTCCGGGCGAGCGGTGTCAACGTCCAGCAGATGGAGAACCAACTGTTCACCGGATCGGTGGCCGCGGTCGCGTCGATCAACCTCGAAGAGGCTCCGAGCGCTGTGGCACTCGATGAGATCGCAAACGATGAGGACGTCTTGTCGGTCTCCGTTTCGGGGAAGAGGTCCTAATGGTTGGATTCTCCCCGTTCGTCGGCGCTCACATAAAGCCCGATTTTGTCCGCCGCGTCCCGGCTCCCGCGTTCGACTCGATGAACGGCGTTCAGCGGGCGCACTATCTCGAGACGCACCCCGAGAGCTACACGCTCGTTACCCGTTCGCCGGGCGACGGGGGGCCCGAGGACGATGCCCCACGCGAACGTCTGCTCGAACTTGGTGTCGAGGCACTCGATCGAATTCTCGCCCTTGAGGCGTTCGAGGAGTTGGGGGCGGAGAATCCCGCGTTCTTCTTGTACCGACTTACGAGCGGCGCCCATATTCAGCTCGGAGTGGTCGGGTTGATCGAAACCGCTGACTATACGAGTGGCCGTGTGAAGCGACACGAGCAGGTAAGGGCGGCACGGGCGTTGCACCTCTCGCAACACTTTGAGGTTCTGGGAGTGCAGTCGTCGCCGATCGCGCTCGGGTACCGGGCCGATCCTGCAATGCGCTCGCGACTCGACGACATCTTGTCGAGGAATGAGCCGGTGCTTTCGTTCACGTCGGGCGATGGTCTGGAGCAGGCGGTGTGGGTCGTCGACGACCCAGATGATTGTCGGGGCCTGAGCGCGGCCATGGAGCATCACGACGTGTACATCATGGATGGTCACCATCGAGCGGCCGCAGCTGGTGCGCTTGCCGATCGGATTGGGTCGCCGCGCGCAGATCACATGTTGTGCGTGTTGTTCTCCGACGATCGCGTCAAGATCGAGCCGTTCCATCGCCGTGTCGGTGTCGACGGATCGAAGGATCGCGACGTCTGGGTTCAAGAAACCAAGGATGCGTTGCAGCTGCGAGAGTGCCCGGATTGTGAGACTGAACTCCCGGCGATGGAGGGGGAGGTCGGCGTCTACCTCGACGGTCAGTGGTGGACCGGGAT
>CAZMYN010000047.1:0-17512 GCA_964570495.1 uncultured Acidimicrobiales bacterium
AGCTCGGATACCTCGGACTGTTCTTCTTTGCTATCGCGGCGTTGTCGATTAGCCACGCGATCACGACGCCTGGGGTGATCATTGGGCAGAACCCGGGAACGCTGAGCGTTTGGTTCTGGTCGATCCCGATCGCGCTAGTCGTGGGACTGCCGGCCATCCTCGGTCGGTCTCGCGCTGGGCGGGCGATCGACGAAGAGTGGTGGCAGTGGGTCTGGCTGTTCCAGATTGCGATCGTGGCGTTCAGCGCGCTGGTCGTCATCGCGCCCGATGTTCTTCCGGCCGTCCCGACCGGCACGACCAAAACCGTCGTCGTCGCCATCAGTGCCGGAGGGTGCGTGCTGTTCTCGCTACGACACCTCTTCCTTGCACAAGTGGCACGGGCACCCGGCCCGTTGGTGACCGCGCTGGGCTTTGGCCTGATCGGTGGCTCGAGCCTCATCTGGCTAGACGTAGTCCCGTACTCGGTAGCGTTCTGGCTCGCGCACTTCCTGGCGATCTTTGGGGTAATCGGCGGAACTGTTGGCGCCTTGTCGACCTACACCCTCACCAATGAGCTCCGGTCGCTCGTCGAACCAATCGTCAACGTCGACCCGCGTTCTGCGCTGGAGATCGGCCTAGAACCAACCGTGCAAAGGTTCGTTGCCGATCTCGAAGCGGGAGACCCCGTTCGATACGAGCACGTGCAGCGCACGACAGATCTGGCCATGATCGTCGGCCGCAAACTGGGTCTTGAAGGCACGGCCTTGCGTGACGTTGGACTGACGGCACTACTCCACGACGTAGGCATGATGCTCATCCCGTCTGCGATCTTGGACAAGCCCGGTGCACTCGACGAGAACGAATACGAGATAGTGAAGCGTCACTCGGTGTATGGCGAGCGCTTGATGGCCGAATCGCCTGCATTCAAATCGATCGCCCACGCGGTTGGATCTCACCACGAACGAATCGACGGCAAGGGCTACCCCAAGGGGCTCGCGGGGCCTCAAGTCCCGCTCCTCTCACGGATCGTCTCGGCGTGTGACGCCTTCGATGCGCTTGCGCACAATCGCCAGTATCGGCCAGCCCTCGACTACGAGGAGGCAATCGAAGTTCTCGAGCGAGCCACGGGAACTCAGTTCGAACGTCGCGTCGTCGAGGTGATCGTCCGGACGGTGCGCCACCAGCCGGCAAAGTCAATGCCAGAGCGTCTCGATTCGCCGACCAGTCTCGGCTGCGACTGCATGCCGCGCCTGAAGGCGTCATAATCGGACATGTGAACGCGTACGAACACTGCGAGATGCTGCTGTCGAAGGGGCAATACTCCAAAGCGAAACAAGCAGCTGTCGAGGCGTTGGCTCGCGAACCTGAGGATGCCTATCTGCACAGCCTGATCGGTAGGGCCTACCTGGGGTTGAACGATCCGCTGCAGGCGCACTCGTTTGTCTCGAAGGCAGTTGCGCTCGCGCCGGGTGAAAGCTCGTTTCTTGCCCAACTCGGCATCATCGAACTCACCGCCGGCAATCAGCGCCAAGCCGCGGAGACTCTGCGCTCAGCCCGGTCGATCGATCCCGACAACCTCTATGTTCTCAACCTTTCCATTTCGGTGTTGCTAGCCGACCCCAAGATCCGCAACCCGCTCCGACGTGACGCGATACTCGACGAGGCCAGCGCGGTTGCCGATGGCGCCGTCAGCGCCCACCCCAACAGCCCATCAGCGCACATTGCAAGAGCGCGCGTCCACGTGGCAGCAAAGGAGTACGCCGAAGCTGAAGATTCGGCGCGCTATGCCTTGGCGATCGAACCAAACAACGCCGACGCGCTCACCCTGTTGGGCAAAGCCGCGGCCAAGCAAGGTCGGACCCACGATGCTGGCGACTTTCTCATCCAAGCTTCGAAAGCCGACCCGACATCGGATCAGGCTTTGTCCGAGCTCCGATCGATCAGCAGCGGCTGGCTTATTCTGCTCGGCGTCGTAGTTATTGCCGGGTCCATTTTCCTAGGAACGATCGGCGGGCCGACACTTCTCGTCATTCCGCTGATCATGGCAGCGGCCATCGGCGGGATTGTCATGCTCGGCGACATGTTGAGCAAGTGGTCCGAACGCAACACCGCTCGTCGCAAGCTTCACCCCGACGCCCAAGACATCCTCGACCAGGACAGAAAGTTCCGATAGAGCTTTCGATAGCTTCGCTGCCGACGGCTCCACTACCAACCAACAAACGCCGCCTCCGGCGCCCAGGCTGCGTGCCGCTTGAACGCTCCCCGAAGGGGAATTAGGCGTTCGAGCGTGCCGTTAAAATTGCGACGGAGTCGCTAGCGGCCAAGCTCGAACGCATCATGTAATAGCTGGGTGGCGCGGTCGACATCGTCGGAGCGCACCACGCAGCTGATTCGAATCGGCGAGGTGGCGATCATCTCGATATTGATGCCGCCGTTGGCGAGCGTCTCGAACATCGTGGCCGCGACACCAGGGTTGCTCTTCATTCCGGCGCCGACGAGCGACACGCGGCCAACCTGGGTATCGGTGGTGATCTTGCAGTCGCCATCAGGAACGCTCTGCTCGGAGATCTGCGAGGCGAGTTCGGCTTCGCCGTGCGGGCACGTGAAGCTGATGTCGGTGACACCGTCATCGGAGATGTTCTGAACAATCATGTCGACGTTGACCCCAGCATCGGCCAGGGCACGGAACATCGAGGCAGCGATGCCCGGCTTGTCGGGCACACCGCACACGGTCACCTTTGCTTCTGATGTGTCGGGCACGATGGCCTTGACGATGGCTTCTTCCATTTCGGAGACCTCCTCGACTACCCAGGTGCCAGGCTCCCAGGTAAATGCGGATCGTACGTGCAGCGGAACACTGAATCGTTGGGCGACTTCGACCGAACGCATTGCGGGCTTTGGGCAACCAACGGCGGTCATTTCGAGTAGTTCGTCGAAGCTGATGGTCGACATTTTCTGAGCGTCGGACACGACCCGCGGGTCGGTGGTGAACACGCCGGACACGTCGGTGTAGAGCTCACACGAGTCGGCTTCGAGCGCGTGGGCGAGCGCGACGGCGGTCGTGTCGGAGCCACCTCGCCCGAGAAAGGTGACGTCTTTGTCGGTCGAGACACCCTGTGAACCGGCAACGATTGGAACCATTCCCTGGTCGATCGCGTCGCGTATTCGCTCTGGGTTGATCTCTAGGATCTTTGCGTTGCGGTGGTTGGTGTCGGTGATGAAGCCGGCTTGGCTTCCCGTGAACGACGCAGCGGGCACGTCGGCGTCGGCCAACGCCATGGCGACCAGCGCCCCAGCTTTGCGTTCGCCTGCGGTGATTAGCAGATCCATCTCGCGGCCGGGCTGGGTATCGGAAACCTGATCGGCGAGGCGCAAGAGTTGGTCGGTTTCCTTGCCCATTGCCGACACGACAAGCACGACATCATCGCCGCGACGGCGACAGCGCGCGACGTGGTCAGCCACTTCGCGAATCCGTTCTGGATCGGCAACCGAGGTGCCACCAAATTTCTGAACAACAAGAGCCACGGCGGATCACGGTAACGTTGAATCGTGTCTCCAGAAACCCAACGTGGCTGCATCGTTGCTCTCGGAATCTTGCTCATCATCGGGCTGATCGCTCCACTCATCGCAATCGCATTCACCTAGAACATGGCCCAGAGCTCGTGGGTCTTCCCACCTGCAGCTAGTGCTGACGACAACGGCATCGTCGGTATTGGCGCCGACCTCGAGCCCGAGACGGTCCTCGCTGCGTACGCGCAAGGCCTATTTCCCATGCCAATCGAGCCGGACGGACCCGTGGCCTGGTGGTCGCCGGACCCCCGCGCGATCATGCCGCTCGACATCCACGTCTCGCGGTCGTTGCACAAGTCGATGCGAAAGTTTCACTTCACGGTCGACACCGCGTTCGCCGAGGTCATTTCGTCGTGCGCCAGCCCTGAGCGCCCACATGGCTGGATCGACTCGCAGATTATTGGTGCCTACATACGCCTTCACGAGCTTGGCTGGGCCCACTCGGTCGAGACCCGAAACGCCGACGGTGAGCTCGTCGGCGGGGTGTATGGCATCGGAATTGGGCGACTGTTTGCCGGGGAATCGATGTTCCACACCGAGACCGACGCATCAAAAGCAGCACTCGTGCACCTGTGCGGAATCCTGCAACGGAGCGAAATTGAGCTATTCGACGTGCAATGGATGACCCCACATTTGTCATCTCTTGGCGCGATCGACCTATCACGAAGCGACTACCTTCGGCGATTGGAAAGAGCGATGGCTGTTATTGACAGGCCCTCGCTGATCGAACCCCCCAATTCCGAGGAAATACCTTGAGTAGTAAACCAACCCAACCGAAACAGGTGACGTGATGGATTCGCGCTCATTCGTGGTGATTACCGTTGGCCTGACCGGCCTCGTTCTCGGCATCCTCAGTATTTTCGAGGGCTCGGTACTCGGGCTATTTGCCGGTCTGGCTGCCCTCGGTGCAGCCGTTGCTGGTTTCGTACTCAACCGCGACCTGGCAGTGACCAAGGCAGCACTGGCCGAAGAGCGCCGTCAAAGCGCGGGGCTTGAGGACGCGGTCACCTCGCAGGTCCAGGCACGCATCACCGCCGAAGACGCTGTCCGTTCGCTCGGCACCGAACTGGCCGCCACCCAGGCCAGCGAAGTCGAGCGCACCGAGCGGGTCGAACAACAGATCAAAGAAGAGATCCAGCTCACCGGCGCGACCGCTCGCCAAGCAATCATGGATTCAGAGACCGGCCTCTACACCGAGACCTATTTCCGTGCAGCCGTCGAAGCTCGCGTCGCCGCAGCCCGCCGCCATCTGCGCCCCGTCGCAGTGGTGTTGATCGAAGTCACCTCCGGGGAGGGCGAGGATCGTCATCAGGCCGATCCAATCCTCGTCTCCGAGAACGTCATCGAGACACTGCGCGAGTCAGATACCGCATGTCGTACCAGCAAAGGCCTCTATGCGCTCGTCCTCGAGGACACGCCCGAGAACGGTGCTGTCTGGACGGTCGAGCGTCTGCGCCGTCGCCTCCTCGAGGAGGCTGAAGACGTCACGTTGTGGGCCGGTATTGCGTGCTACCCCTCCCATGCGTTCGAAGTGCGCGACTTGGTCGGCAAAGCAAGCGAAGCACTCGAAGCCGCCACCGAGTGGCATCAAGACCGCATCGAAGTCGCTGTCGCCGACCTGTAACTAGAAAATCGCGTTAGCCCCAGATGATGGCGACGTCGCCGGCGCCGACGGCCAGCGTTGTTCGCCCGTCGACCACTTGGCTGGCGAGGTTTGTGGTGAGGAGCCCGTCGAGGCCGAGCTCGGTGACGGGCTCCCAGCCCTGCGAGTCGTTCGTTCGGGTGAGGGCGGTAAGCGCGAGGCGATCGGCAGTTGGAACGACCACGTCGAGGCGCCCATCGGCATTTGCGTCGAGAGCGAGTCCCATGTCGAGGTTGCCGGTGCCGATAACGTGACTCGTGTAGCGATCCCTCGACGCCGCGACGCGTTCGAGGACCGGACCGTCGTCGTTACCGAAGGTCAGGGCAAAGGCTTGCACGGTGCCGCCGATGTGGGGCGTGCGAACATCGATGATCTCGACCTCACCGTCGAGTCCGAACGGTGCAACGGCGAGCTGGTTGCGCCAGCGGTTGCCCTGTCCGATCGGCGCTGACTCGGCGAGGATCGTTCCGCTGAACTCATAGGCGACAAGCCGCGCTCCGACCTCGGCGTTGCTGACGGTGACAAGTATTTCGAGCTCGGTGTCGCCGTCGATATCGGCGAGCAATGGCGCTACGCCTTCGATCACATCGGGTTCGGGGATCTCGATGCGTCCGCCTTCGTTCGTGCACAAGTCGACGAATGCAATCGCCGACGCTTCGATCGCGTCGCCGAGTACCCCGTGCGCCAAACGATCGGTCGGGCCAACCAGCGCCACTGCAACATCGCCAGACAACACAACGCGACTATCGGGCAACGGGTCCTCGAACAGTGCGTGGTTCGAAAACGGGGATAGCGCCTCGCCGGTGTTTGCGAGCTCGGGTGGTCCAGTCGGTGCAGCGCCCGCATCGGTCACCGCACCGGTGGCATCGATTCGTACGGCTCGGCCATCGAGAAGCGAGACATACCAGCCGTTCGCAACGGCGGGGTCGGGCACGATCCATTCGGCATCGCCGGGCAGCTCCACATCGAGCCGGGGCGCAGCGCCGAGGTCGAGCGCGCCCTCCGCGATCCGGTTGCCGTTCGCTCGCACGTCGGTTCGGCTCGGCGGGAAGGCCTCGCTGGCGACACACTCGGTTGCTAGTTCGCCTTCGGCGGGCGCATCGAACTCGAGCTCGCCGGGGTTGGGTTCTTCTTGCTCGGAGTCCTGCAATTGCTCCTCGACATCGCCGACGGCCGGCTCGTCAGCCGGAGACGCTGGGTCTACGGTCTCGACGTCGGTGGGCGTATCGATGGCTTCCCCGGTTTCAGATTGCGGGGAACACGCCGTCGCGACGAGCAACAAGATCGAGAGGAGAGTAGCGACGCGCATAGGCGCAGCTTACTTCTCGCTCCTGCCCTATCGGGCCGCGGCTCGGCCCCAAGCTTGGCGAGGGATCGGCGCACCCCGCCAACGGCGTTGTCCAAAGCGCCAGCGGGTATCGATCTCGAGGGTGGGCACAGCGACGGTCGGTGCGGGCCACGCCTCGGTGAGCGCAGCGGTGATCGCTGCGACGACCTCGGGTGGAGGGGTCGGTGAGATGTCAGCGATCTGGAACCGGAACGGCTCGGCCTCGGTCGTGTCGTCGGTCGGCACTAGAGCGGAACGTTTCCGTGCTTGCGTTCGGGGACGCGTTCTTGCTTGGTCTCCAAGACCCGGAATGCTCCAATGACTTCCTTGCGGGTGTCGGCCGGGTCGATCACGTCGTCGATGTAGCCGCGCTCGGCTGCGATGTACGGGTTCGCGGTGCGTTCGGTGTAGTCGGCGACCAACTCGGCTCGTTTGGCGTCGGGGTTCGCAGCCTGTTGGATGTCACGGCGATAGATGATCTCGACGGCACCCTGCGGGCCCATCACCGCCATCTCGGCGCTCGGCCACGCAAAGCTGATGTCAGAGCCGACGGCCTTTGAGTCCATGACGAGGAACGCTCCGCCGTAGGCCTTGCGGGTGATTACCTGCACTCGGGGAACGGTTGCCTCGCAGTACGCGTAGAGCAGCTTTGCGCCGTGGCGGATGATGCCGCCGTGCTCCTGGTCGACGCCAGGCAAGAAACCGGGTACGTCACAAAAGGTCAGCAGCGGAATGTTGAAGGCATCACAGGTTCGCACGAAGCGCGCGGCCTTCTCGGCGGAGTTGATATCGAGCACGCCCGCAAAGACCTTTGGCTGGTTGCCGACAACGCCGATGGCCTTGCCATCGATCCGGGCAAAGCCGCAGACGATGTTCTGGGCCCAACTGTCGAAGTACTCGAAAAACTCGCCATCGTCGACGACCGATTTGATGACGTCGATCATGTCGTAGGGCTGGTTGCTGGACTCCGGGAGAATGTCGCGCAGCTCCGGACAGGAGCGGTCGGGGTCGTCGGCTGCTTCCAATGCGGGAGCCACGTCGAGATTGTTCGACGGCAAGAAGGTGAGTAGCAACTTGACCTGGTCGAGCACGTCTTCTTCGGATTCGCCGGTGTAGGTGGCCACGCCCGACTTCGACGCGTGTGACTTCGCGCCACCGAGCTCTTCGAGGGTCACCTCTTCGCCGGTGACGGTCTTGACGACGTCGGGGCCGGTGATGAACATGTGCGACTTCTCGCGAACCATGAAGATGAAGTCGGTCATGGCGGGGCTGTAGACCGCGCCACCGGCGCATGGGCCGAGAATGACGCTGATCTGTGGGATGACACCCGAGGCCTGCACGTTGCGGTAGAAGATGCCGCCGTAGGCATCGAGGCTGACGACGCCTTCCTGGATGCGAGCGCCCGCGCCATCGTTGAGCCCAATGAGTGGAGCTCCGACGCTGTTCGCCAAGTCCATGACCTTGTGGATCTTCTCGGCGAATACCTCGCCGAGTGCGCCGCCAAAGACGGTGAAGTCCTGACTGAACACGAAGACCTTGCGTCCGTCGATGGTGCCCCAGCCGGTGACAACGCCATCGGTGTAGGGCCGGTTCTCGATGCCGCTGTCGTGGGCGCGATGGCGGGCCAACATGTCGAGTTCGTGGAACGAGTCGGTGTCGAGCAGGTAGTCAATGCGCTCGCGGGCGAGCATCTTGCCCTTCGAACGCTGGCGCTCTACCGAGCGCTCCGATCCCGCGTGCATCGCCTCGTCTCGGCGGCGTTCAAGATCGGCAATTCGGTCACTCATCGACTGTTGCGACATGGGTGGCAAGGCTACTCCGCTTAGCTCGCCACGCGAGAAAGTGCGGGCGCGTTAGTCCATGGCTTCTGAGCACTGTCGCCGGACATTGCTCGACCTACGGGCTAGAGGTAGCCGTACTTCTTGAGCAGCGGGTACGCGATTGCGGTGACTTGCTTTTGGGCCTTGGGGTCGAGGTTGTCGCGCCACGCTTCGTCGGGCGACAGTTCCATCTCGCCGGTCTTGAACCGTGACGGGTTGCCAGCAATCGAATGGGTGGGTTCGAGGGTGGTTGTTCGACCGTCAACGAACGGCACCTCAATCTCGCTGCGAGGCAATCCACCGAATGCGAGCACGTCCTCGACGACTTTCTGCGGGTTCGAGACCATGTCTTCGTAACGAACACGAAGCACCGGAATCCCAATTGCCCGGAACGACGCAAAGAGCCCGTTCCAGCTCAGCCATCGCTGTGCGATTTGGGCTGGCGGATACTGGTTCATCATCCGGTCGTCGCCCTCGTCGGCCTTCTTGCGTGCCTTGGTCCACGAGTACGCAACGCCTCGGGCATCGCGCACGAGGTGCACCATGCGCAGGTCGATCGAGTCGAGATGGCGGAGCAACAGACCGGTCGAGATCTGCTTGGTCGAGTCGATCACCAGCGGCACGCCAGCGGAGTCACGCGCGGCGACAAGCATTTGGCCGTGCCATTGTCCAAACCCGTCGAGCGGCTCCTTTGCCTGAGGGAACAGCTTTGGTGCGAGCAACTTGAGCGAGTGCCGATTGCGATCGATGTTCTGTCGTTGCTCGAGCAGTTTGGTGCTGTCGACGTTGTCCCATCCGCCCAAGCGCTCACCAACGTCGATCCACAGTTCACACTCAGAAAAGGGTTTGCCGCAGCCACACGTCTGGTTGGCCTCGAGGCCGCGGTTCAACAGCCGATTGACTTCGCCGACCGAAACCACAGACTCGTGCTGGGCCATGAGGTCATTGAGCAACGTCGAGCCACTGCGTCCGAGTCCACCGATGTAGAGCACCGTTGCTCGATCGCCCGTGGCAGGCGGAGCGGCGTCCTTGTTGTCCATGCTGGTCATTCCTCGTCTCCGGTGGACACACCGGTCGAAACTGGTTCGCCCTTTGCCTTGGACCCCGGCCGAAGGAGTCGATCGAGGGCGAGGGCGTCCCGCTGCCACCAGGCGAACAATATCACTGGCACCGCGGCCAGCCCGATGCCCACAAGCAATGTTGGGATGTCGGCGAGGCCGAGCGCTCGAGTAATGAGCGCAGTGATCGCAAAGCCAACGGCAATGGCGGCCATCGTCATGAGGTGCGTCAGCCCAAACGGATGCATCCCGAGGCTCCGAACAACCTGGGACATCGGCAAAAGATTGGTGCACAAGACGCTGACGGCCCACGCAATCGCGGCACCTTCAAGCCCGAACGGCGGCACCAAAACGAAAAGCAATCCAATGTTGACCCCGAGTGCGATCACGTTGTTGATCAGGTTCTGGGTGGTCCGACCGCTCATCACGAGAACGGCCTCGATCGGGCCGCTCGCCGACGCGACCAGCATCGCTGCGGCAAGGATCCGCAACGCCGATGCGCCTTCGACGAAGTCGGCACCGAAGAGGCCGAGGATCTCCGGCGCGTAGAAGAGGGTCCCGAGGTACAGCGGCCAGGTGGCCAGGACCAACCACGTGGAAGAGCTTCGGTAGACCGCCGAGGCCTGTTCAACTTCGCCGGTGCCGAGATCTTCTGCAATCTGGGGCGCAGCTGCTTGGAAGGTGGCCTGGTTGACAAAGTTTCCGAGCTTGAGAAGACGCGTGGCGGCCGTGAAGATCGCGGCGGCACCCAGGCTCAAGAGCGCACCGACCACAAGCGTGCCGAGCCAACGCACAACCACGCGGAGCATCCCGGTGCCTGCTTGGGGTCGGCTAAAGGACCAGAACTCGCTCGTTATTGCGCGCTCGGCATTTGATCCCGGCTCAGATTGCGCCGGCACAGCGCCGCGCAACCAGGTCGCCGACGCCACGGCCGACACGATGATCGGCCCCACCCATGCAGCGGTTGCCCACACCGGCCCAGCACCAGCGATCACCACTGCAGCGACGGCGATGAGCTGAATGACGGGTCGCGCGATCTGGTCGGCAAGAGCCGTGGTTCGAAGCTGGCCAAACCCGCGAGTGGCCGCCAGGAGTGCCATGGCGATGGCGCCGATCGGGAAGATGACAGCGACGACGCGAATTGCCGAGGGAACGTCAGCGTCGAGTTCGCCTTCGCCGGTGAACAGTCCGCCGATCGGTTCGGCGAGAACGGCTACCAAGATGCCGAGCGCAACGCCAATGACCACTACTGGCACAACCGCTGCCTTCAGCAGTGCGGCGATTGTCGATTCGTTGTTGGAGGTACGTGCCTGAGCAATAAATCGAACAAGACCGGCGTCGGTTCCGAGAACCGCTGATTGCATCGCGATGTTGAAGACTCCGGCCGCAACAAAGACAATGCCAGCGCCTTGCGTTCCAAGACCTCTCGTCACGACAAAAACGACAACAAAGCCCAGCGCCGCGCTCACCAGCGAACCGATGAGCGAGAGGCGGTTGTTGCGACCCAAACGGCCGACCGCGTCGTTGTTTCCTGTCATAACTTCCTTGGGCACCGAGACCCGCCGGTTAGAGCAAACGCTCATTCTACGGGCGGTACTTCTATCGGCATGATGTGCCCCTCGCATGAAAATCTGGCGAAAGGGAGCTGGGCCTCTTGCTGGCGAGACCGACGGACCTCGCTGACCGTGCAGCTACCGCGGGTAGTACATCCGCTTAACGATCTGGCGACTCTCGGTGGGGTCGTTGCGGTAGCCAGCAAATGCGCCACCGAACTGAGCGATTCGAAAACCCACAGCCGAGGGAAGTTCGCCGAGGCGCCCTTGGCTCGTGGCTGCGCGGGCATCCTTCGCAATCGATTCACCAGCCAAACCAATGGCCCGCCCAAGACTCATGCTCTGAGACCCGAAGATTGTTTGGTAGGCCAGCGCCTCGCGCCGGTAGCGGTTGAAGGTCTGCTTGATGCCTTCCTCGTGCACGTGCGCGATCTTCGCGCTCGGAACATAGGCAACTCGATGGCCGTCCTCACGGACCTGCCGAGCAAAGGCCATGTCTTCGAGGCCGGGGAGCGATTCGTCGTAGCCGTGCGTCTCCCAAAGGCTTCGGCGCACCGCACAGTTGGCGTTGTTGCAAAACGCGTTGTCTTGGTCGCGGGTTCCGGTTTCGGGGAACCACCGACCAAGCAGCTGTACTTCCGCGAAGTTGCTGCGATGGTCGCCGGTCTGACCGCCATAGGACACCCCGACGCGCTCGTCCTCGAAGGGCTCGACCAGATCTGCGAGCCAGTCGTTGCTGAGCGCATAGACGTGCGCCGATACAAACACGAGGATCTCGCCCTTGGCGGCTTCGCAACCCCAGTTCAGGGCGCGGCCGAAGGTGAATTCGCCAGGCGGAATGTGGACGACCTTCGCGCCGTGACTCTCCGAGATCGCAACCGTGGCGTCGGTCGAGCCCGAATCGACGAGCACAATCTCGTCCGCGAGAAGGGTCTGGGCTTCAAGCGAGCGATACAGACTCGGCAAATGCGCTGCCTCGTTGAGCGCACGGATGACGATCGAGATCGTCGGACGGACCATGGCGGGATCCTACCCGTTTGCTCGCACGTGTAGGAAAGCACGCACGCCAATTGTGCCCGGTTGGCGTTGCATGCATTTCGTTGAGCGATACTGAAGAGATGTCAGAGGAACTGCTCACCCGATACCGGAACGCGCTGCCATCGTTCTTGAACCCGTACTACGCCGAACCAATTCAGATCGAGCGTGGCGAAGAAGAGACCGCCGATGCGGGAATGGTCGGCATCAACGTGCCGATCCCCGTGCCGGTCGGCTATCACAGCTTTGGCGGCTGGAAAGACTCGCTGTTCGGTGACACCGACATGTACGGGCCAGAAGGCGTGCGCTTCTTCACCCGTCCCATGGCGCTGACGACCCGTTGGCCCGACCCAGCAACGAGCAGCGTCGACCTCGGCTTCCCCACTAACAAATAGACCATGGCCGAACTGACCAGCGTCTGCGTCTTTCTGGGGTCCTCGACAGGCACGAATCCGGCCAACTCCGAAGCAACGGTTGCGCTAGGTAACGAGCTCGTCGCGAGAGATCTCACGCTCGTCTACGGCGGAGGCGCGGTCGGCCTGATGGGCCTGCTCGCCGACACGGTGCTCGAAGCGGGCGGCCAAGTGGTCGGCATGATCCCACGGAATCTGTTCAGCCGTGAGGTCGCCCATCAGGGAATCACCGAGCTCATCGAGACGAATGGTATGCACGAGCGCAAGGCGCTGATGTACGAGCGCTCCGATGGGTTCATTGCATTGCCCGGTGGCATCGGCACGCTGGACGAACTCGCTGAAGTCACCACGTGGCGCCAGATTGGGCTGCACGACAAGCCCGTCGGCGTGCTCGACGTAGGCGACTACTTCACGCACCTGCTCGCCTGGCTCGACCGGGTTGTCGACGATGGTCTCATGAGCGCGCAAAACCGATCTCTGCTGCACCGTGCCGAGACAGCGGGCGAACTGCTCGACTTGTTCGCGGCCGACGACGGTGGCGCTGCGCCGAAGTGGGACTCCTAGGTCGAACGCCCTAGTAGGTCAGCCGCGTGGCTTACCGATCTATGGCTATGGCGAAATTTGTAGGTAGACGGGTATACGGCACCGGCGCGGTGATTGTCGCAGCGCTCATCTTGAGCGCGTGCGGTGGTGACACACCCGAAGCGATGCAGCAGGTTCTGGTCGAGGCAGCACCAGCGCTCGCGTATACCGATGACGAGCACGCCACGTGTGCTGGCGAAGCAATCCTCACCCATGTGGGGTTCGACCAGCTCGCAGCCGACGGACATACGAGCGACACGGTCGCTGCTGAGCCATCCACGATCGTGGCCATTGTCGAGAAGTACGAGTCCGACGAACTGCAATCGGCGCTGACCGAATGTCTCGATGTCGACACGCTGTTCCGCGGTCACGTGGCGAATCAGCTGGGCGTTGCCAACCTCAACTGCGATGCGACGTTCCGAGCAGGTGACCCCTTGGTCGACCAGTATCTCGACGACCGTTTCGCTGGCGAGGACCAGCCGATCGAAATCGCCGACACGGCCGCCAACCGTGATGTCTTCCGACCCTGTCTCACCGAGACGGCCTTTTCTAAAGCCTTCGACGTCGACCTCGCGAGCGACCTCGGACCGGCCATCACCGCGGCATTGCCGAAGCAAGTCAGCGCCCGGCCCTGCGCGGGCGAGCGGATCGTCGAGAACTTCGGCGCCGAAGAACTCAACGCCCTCGGCATCTCTGTCGACTCCGCAGCAATCGACCTCGAAGAGCTAGACCTTGGCGAGGACGACAATGCGCTCATCGTCGCGGCCGTCACAGAATGTTCCGACCTTGAATCCGAGCAGCGGGTCGAACTCCTTCAAGAACAGCCGTCGCACGGCGAGTGTGCCCTGAACGCAATCGCCGACGAGTGGACGGCCGAGACCGTCAAACTTGAGCTCGGTGTCGGCAAGAGGCTCGCTGCTCACTGGCTGCTTGAGGACGCACTGGCGGATTGCTGGATCGAACGGGCGGAGTCGATCGTGGGTCGCTCGATGACCGAGGCCGAGCGTTCTAGCGCTCAACAGCATTCCCGGCTCATCGTCCGCTGGACCGAGGACGACCCGTTTGTCGCGACACCCGAGATGTTGAACTGCGCCGTCTTGGTCGCTATTGGCGATGTCGGTATCGCCGGCGTCGACTCCACCTTTGACCAACTTCTCGCCGCAAACACCGACGACGAGGTCTACACCGCAATCGACGAGTTCGGTGCACTCATGGCGCCTGCTCGCCGCGCCTGTGACGGTGACTCGGTCTACAGCTTGCTCGAGTACTACCGAGTGGGATTCTCCGCCGAGACCATCGACTGTGTCGCCCGGGAGCTTGGGGGCGCAGACGAACTCGCCGGGCTTCTCGTGCGAGGATTCACCGAAGACGAGCTGTCACGCGCCGACCTCGATGTCTGGGCGACCATCACGAACGACTCGCTCGACGCTGCCGAGACGTGCCGCTCTGGCGACGAGATCGGCCTGGTCCAAGAGCTTGAGGACTACTACTTCGGAAGCCTCGGCGAATCAGAGATCCAGACCTTCTAGGACCTCGCACGCCACGAACGGCTTCGGCTACCATTACGTTCAAGGTTACCGAATGGTAACTACTGAGCCGAGGGGGCAGGCGAAGTGGATCCCACGTATTCCAAGGAAGCCGATGAGTTTCGGGCACGCATCCAACAGTTCCTGAAGGAGAACCTGCCCGATGGCTGGAGTGGCATTGGTGCCCTCGAGCGTGAGGAGATCTTGGCGTTCCAGGACGATTGGCGTCAGAAGCTCGCGGCCAACGGTCTGCTGGCACCATCGTGGCCAACCGAATATGGCGGCGGCGGAATGACCGAGCTCGAACAGGTCATCTTGGCTGAAGAGTTCACCAAGGCCGGAGCGCCGACCGGCGGTAGCAACGACGCGTTCAGCATCCAGATGGTCGGCAACACGATCCTCCACTGGGGTACTCCCGAACAAAAAGAGCAGTTTCTCCCGCGCATCATTTCGGGTGAAGACGTGTGGTGCCAGGGCTACAGCGAACCCGACGCTGGATCTGACCTCGGTGGTCTTGGCTGCCGTGCGGTGCTCGACGGCGACGAATGGATCATCAGCGGCCAGAAGATCTGGACCTCTGCTGGGCAGCTCGCCAACTGGATCTTCGTGCTGTGTCGCACCGACCCGGATGCGCCCAAGCACCGCGGCATCAGCTTCCTGCTCTGCCCCATGGACCAAGACGGCGTCGAAGTCCGGCCCATCGAAATGCTTAGCGGCGACGCCGACTTCAACGAGACCTTCTTCACCGAAGCTCGCACCCACAAGGACAACGTCATCGGTGAGGTCAACGGTGGTTGGGGCGTGGCGATGACGCTGCTCGGCTATGAGCGCGGCGAGGCCGCGGCCACGACGCCAATCGCATTTCGTTCCGAGTGGGACAAGCTCGTCGAGCTCGCCAAGGAGAACGGCAAGATCGACGATCCCGTCATTCGTGACCGGCTCGCCAAGCTGTTCACCGAGGTCGAGATCATGCGGCTCATGGGCATGCAGACCCTCACCAAATTCCTCGCGGGCGGGCATCCCGGCCCGGGCGAGTCCACCTTCAAGCTCTACTGGAGCGAATACCACAGGCGCATTACCGAACTCGCCGTCGACATCTTGGGCCCAGCGGCCATGACTCCCGAAGGGATCGCCAAGACCTCGTTTGGTAGCGACCTCGTGGGCGCGGCTAACGACGCGGCAAGTTGGGTCGGCACGTTCTACAACGCGCGTGCGGGCACGATTTACGCGGGCACCTCAGAGGTGCAACGCAACATCATCGGCGAAATGGTGCTCGGCCTCCCGAAAGAACCCAAGCCTCAAAAGGGTTAGTTCTACTGAGCGGCGATGAACTCGCCAAACCCGGCAATCCAGGCAGTGAGCTTGGTGAGGGTCTCTTCGTCGTTAAGCATGCCGTCGTCGCCGACCTTCTCGCCGATCTTCCCAATGCCGAACGAGTCGTAGCGAGGGTAGTTGTCGGGCATGTGGTCGAGGACCGTCTCGATGCTCGTGAGCACGCCAAGGCCAGCGCGTGGGCCAGGTGCCGTAGCGACTGCTGCGATGGGCTTGTCGATGAGCATCTTCGGTGGACGGGTGAGCCAGTCGTACACGTTCTTGGTGACCGCGGGCCACGAGCCGTTGTACTCCGGGGTGAACAAGATGACCCCGTCGGCGGCGGCGACTGCCTCGTCAACAGCAACGACGCTCGCAGGTTTTCCCTGCGCTTCGACGTCGCCGTTGAACAACGGGACGTTACTGACATCAAGGATGGAGATCGTCATTCCTTCCGGCGCCAAACTAATCACCGTGTTGGCGGTGTTCCGGTTGATGGACGTGGTCTGAAGACTTCCGACAATTGCGACAATGTTTGTAGCCATAACCTCATCCAATCACGATTCAGGGTTCGGTGACGAATTTTTCGAATGAGAAATCGACGGCCCTAGAGTCGCGGTATGGACCTACCGGTCATGCCCCCGATCAAGCCCATGCTCGCGAAAGCACTGGAGAAACTGCCCGACGGCGATCTCGCGCTCGAGCCGAAGTGGGATGGCTTCCGCTGCATCGTGTTCAAGGACGGCGACGAGATCGTTCTCGGCAGTCGAAACCAAAAGCCGTTCAACCGCTACTTCCCCGAGCTCATGGAACCGTTGCGCAAGTCGCTTCCCGAGCGTTGCGTCGTCGACGGGGAACTGATCGTCGAGATAGACGGCTCGCTCGACTTCGACGCGCTTGGCCAACGCATCCACCCCGCCGAGAGCCGCGTCAACATGCTCGCCGAGAAGACACCTGTCTCGTTCATTGCCTTCGACCTGCTGGCGTTGGGCGGCGAGTCGCTGATGGAGACGCCCTTCGCCGATCGCCGGGAGTCGCTTGAGAGCCTCGGACCGGCGTTCGTCGATTCGATCTTTCTCGCGCCGATGACGACCGACCGAGAGCAGGCCATGGAGTGGTTTCACACGCTCGAAGGTGCGGGGCTCGACGGCCTGATCGCGAAGCCGCTCGACGGAACCTACGTGCAGGACAAGCGGGTGCAGTTCAAACTCAAGCACGTGCGCACGATCGACTGCGTCGTGGCGGGCTATCGCATCCACAAGAGCGGCGACGGCGTTGGCTCGCTCGTGCTTGGGCTCTACGACGACGAGGGCGGGCTGCGCCATGTTGGTGTGTCGGCGTCGTTCACCGCCAAGAAGCGAGTCGAGCTGCTCGAAGAGATGAAGCCGTACCTGCTCGACGACATCACCGATCATCCGTGGGCGAGCTGGATGCAAGCCGAAGCTCACCAGGATGGCTCGATGCCGGGAGCGCCGAATCGCTGGAGCGGAGCGAACGGACGAAACCATGCATGGATCCCGGTACGCCCTGAGCGCGTCGTCGAGGTCAAGTACGTGTTGGCGACCGACGGCCGTTTCCGTGGCACGACCCGCTTTGTGCGCTGGCGCCCCGACCGCGAGCCCGAGTCGGCACTGATGGCGCAGTTCCCGACGCTCGAACCCGTCGATATCGCCACCGTCCTACAACGGTGACCTGC